>JACQVC010000280.1 GCA_016209995.1 Gemmatimonadota bacterium | reverse complement strand
GCGTAAACCACTGCAGCAGCCGGGGGAGCAAACCCTCAGGCGCGCCTGTGGGCGCCGGCCGTTGAGGTGCCCTGGCCGGCTCGCACCACCACCGTCGCCACGATCTTGTCGTGTACGGCCTGGCGGTTGGGGTCCCAGAGGATCTGCGCGAAGCCCAGCAGTCCCGTCGCGATGCCGGCGGCGTAGCCGCCGAACCGCTCGAACGCGATCCACCAGCCGATCGGGCTGCCGTCGAGCCGGAGCACGCGCAGCTTGAGCATCCGCTTCCCTGGTGTTTGCCCTTTCCATAGCGTGGTGAACACCGTGAAGTAGACGGCGGCCCAGCCGAAGCCGATACCCAGGTCGTCGGCTAGCGCCCTGAGCATGCGAAAGATTCCCGGATCCTGGTCCGCCTCGTCCCTCGCCTCGTCGAGCTGCTCCTCCAGATTGTCGTTTCGCTCTTCGAGCGAGCGGACGCTCCCCTCGAGTCGCTGAATCTGCCCGCCCGCCAGCGCTTGTGTGAGCCGGGGCCGCAGCAGTGCGGCGGCCGCTGTGTCGTTGGCCGCGAGCGCCGCCGCGTAGCGCAGCGCCAGTGAGTCGGCGGGCTCGCTCGCACTGCGCGGCAGCGTGTCGGCCGCGGCGACCGCGGCGCGGAGCGCACTGGTGATCTGAGGACCTAGCACCGTATCCGCGGACTCGGCGATGGCGTTCAGCGCGTCCTCCATGGCGTCCGGGCTGATGCCCATCCCGGTGAGATGGTCGACGATCTCGGATGCCGCCTCGATCCGCTCGGCCTCGTTCGTGGCCGTACGCACGGCGGCCGCGCGCGACAGAATCACTTGTGCCGTCGAGCCGAGCTGGCCGAGCGTGAGCTGCTGCACCTGGCCGCCCGGCATCGGGATGCGCACGCGCGTGTCACGCGAGGCCATGCGCACTCCCCAGACCGCCACGATCGCGACGAATACCACGAACGCGGCCAGGCACCCGAAGGCGCCACGCGCGACGCGACCGAGTGCGGTGGCGCCCGGGCGCGTCGCGATGCGGAAGAACACCGCCGCGATCGCGATGGCGAGGATGAGCCCGCCCATCGGGGTGGCACTGGTGACCGCCGAGATGGCTGAAAGCAGAACCAGGTCGATGAGGACTGCGGCGGCGCGCCGCGAGGGGCGGCCCAGCGGAAGCCCCAGCAGCTCGGGCGCGACCCTGAACGCGTCGGTCGTGACGATGCTGCGCGGATCGCGTGGCTTCGCGGCCGCGCTCATCAAGCCCTCGAAGAGAGAATCATCGCCGGTGGCGGTGCCGGTAGATCCAGCCGCCGAGCAAGAGCCCGACGGCGAGCCCGATGAGCGCCGCGCCGACCAGGGCGCCGGCGTTCGGCGCGTCGAGTGGGATCGCCGGGCCGAGGCTCTCTGGCTCGGCCGCAGCGGGCGAGTCGGCCGTCGCCGACTCCTCGTCCGCCGCGCCTGTCGGCGCCATGGTTTGCCCCGCCCGGGCCGCTACCGTCGCTGCGTCGTCCTCGAAGCCGCAGCCCGCGCACGTCACGAACCCCTTGTCCCGGGCCGTGCGGTTGGCGTAGCCCAGCTCCTGGCCACAACGCGGGCACCCGAGCCCCGCGGGCAGGAGGTCCAGCAGCTCGTACAGCACGCCCTTGGAGAGCTGGAGCTCGTCCGCGATCTGGTTCACGCTCTGATCACCGTCCCAATACCGACGATTGACTTGCTCGGCCAGGAGGCGTTCATCGCTTGGATTCTCTGCCATGGGACCGTCCCTTCGAACGCCTTGGGATCCAGCCAGTTGGGGAACGTTGCCCGCGGCCCGCTGGAATCGCAAGTGCGGCGGCCGTACAATCCTACGCGTGAAGATTCCGGTATCACACGGTTACCTCGAGGCGGCGCTGCGGCGTCCTCAGGGGGCGGGGGCGGAGCGCGGCGCTGCGGTCGTGTGCCATCCCCACCCGCTGCACGGCGGGACCATGAACACGAAGGCGGTGTTCCGGGCGGCACAGGCGCTGTCCGAGGTCGGGATCGTGGCCTTGCGATTCAACTTCCGCGGCGTGGGCGCGAGCACCGGCACGTTCGATGGCGGGGTCGGAGAGCGGGATGACGTGCGGGCCGCCGTGGACTGGCTCGAGTCGAGTCATCCCGGGCTGCCCATCATTGCAGGAGGATTCTCCTTCGGATCGCTCGTAGCCTTGTACGTCGGAGCCGAGGACTCGCGTGTGGTCGGGCTACTGGGCCTCGGACTTCCCATCGTGACGTACGACTTCTCGTTCCTCGCGAGCAGGCGCAAGCCGACGCTCGTTGTTCAGGGAGCCCTCGATCAGTTCGGGCCTGCTGCCGACGTCAAGGAGCGGCTGCGCGCGTACGGCGACCACATCACCGTGGTCGGCATCGACGGCGCCGACCACTTCTTCAACGACCGGTTCGATGAGCTGCGCGACACGATTCGCAGCTACTTCACGGAAGGGCCGGGAGCACTGGTAATCCGCAACGCGGAGACCGCGAAACGACCATGGTGAGGATCTACACGCGCACGGGTGATGATGGCGACACGTCTCTGATCGGCGGGGTCCGCGTGCCGAAATCACACGCGCGCGTCGAGGCTTACGGCACGGTCGACGAGCTGAATTCGGCGATCGGCGTCGCGCTCACGCAGATGCGCGACGCGCCGAGCGCAGATCGCCTGGCGCGCGTCCAGCACGACCTGTTCGCCATCGGCGCCATCCTGGCCACGCCGCCGGACGAGCTAGGGAGGCGCGCAGCTCCACCACTGCCCAGCGGCCGTATTGCCGAGATGGAGTCGTGGATCGACGAGGCGGCGCGCGAGCTGGGCGATCTGCGCG
>JACQVC010000279.1 GCA_016209995.1 Gemmatimonadota bacterium | reverse complement strand
GGAGTACTCCACCTATGACGCCCCAGCCGCAATCCCCTACGCGCCCCTCGCCGAAGATCCCCGTCGCGATCCTCGGTGCGACCGGGAGCGTGGGGCAGCGATTCGTGAGCCTGCTGGCCGATCACCCGTGGTTCGAGATCACAGCCCTCATGGCCTCGGAGCGCTCGGCCGGACGCACGTACGCGGAGGCGACGCGCTGGCTGCAGGCGAGCCCGCTTCCGCCGGCCGTCGCAGCCATGCCTGTCGCCGCGGCCGGACCGGACGTCGAGCCGCGGCTCGTCTTCTCGGCGCTGGACGCGTCTGTGGCCGGCCCGCTCGAGTCCGACCTCGCCCGCCGAGGCCACCTCGTCGTCACCAACACGCGCAACCACCGCCTCGACGCGGACGTAGCGCTGCTCGTTCCCGAAGTGAACGCGCATCACCTCGAGCTGACGAGGCGGCGTCTCTGCGATGGCGGCGCCATCGTCGCGAACCCGAACTGCAGTACCATCGGCCTGGTCATGGCGCTGGCGCCGCTGGCCCAGGCATTCGGGATCGATCAGGTGAACGTCGTCACCCTGCAAGCGATCTCGGGCGCGGGCTACCCCGGCGTCGCCAGCCTCGAGATCATGGACAACGTCATCCCCTTCATCTCGGGCGAAGAGGAGAAGATGGAGAGCGAGTCGCGCAAGGTGCTGGGAAGCCTTGGCGACGACGGCCTGATTTTCGCGGACCTGACGGTGAGCGCGCAGTGCAACCGCGTGTCGGTCGTGGACGGGCACCTCGAGTGCGTCTCCGTTTCTCTGCGGCGGCCGGCCTCCGCCGCCGACATCCGGGCGGCGTGGGACGATTTTCGCGGCGAGCCGCAGCATTTCGAACTGCCCAGCGCGCCTCGCCGGCCCATCCACTACGTCGACGGCGATACCTGGCCGCAGCCTCGCCTGCACCGCGACACGGAGCGCGGGATGGCGGTCGTCGTAGGCCGGCTGCGTCCCTGCCCGATCCTGGACCACAAATTCGTGCTGCTCGTGCACAACACGCTGCGCGGCGCGGCGGGCGGCGCGATTCTCTGCGCGGAGCTGGCGGTGGCAAAGGGGTTGTTGGGGGAGAGCGGGTGAGCCAACGCACCTGGGCGCGCGCGTTCGCGCCGGCCACGGTCGGCAACGTGATCTGCGGTTTCGACGTCTTCGGGCTCGCCCTCGAGCGGCCCGGCGATGAGGTCGTGGCGCGCCTGCGGGATGAGCCGGGCGTGGTCGTGACCCGGGTCACGGGCGATGACAACCGCATTCCTCTGCAAGCCGATCGTAACACGGCGGGCGTGGCGGCTCAGGTTCTCCTGGCTCGGATCAGTAGCCGGCAGGGCATCGCCCTGGAGGTGCACAAGGGCCTGCCCCTCTCCGGCGGCCTGGGTGGCAGCGCGGCGAGCGCCGTCGCGGCCGTGATTGCCGTAGATTGCCTGCTGGACGCGGGCGTGGCTCGGGAGACGCTGCTGCACTGCGCGGCCGCAGGCGAACGGATCGGCGCCGGCGCCGCGCACCTGGACAACGCTGCCCCGGCGCTGTACGGCGGACTCGTGCTCGTGCGGCCGGGCGACCCACCGGACCTCGTACAGCTTCCTGTGCCCGACGGAATGGCGTGCGCCGTGGTGCACCCTCACATCGAGATCGAGACGCGCAACGCGCGCCGCATCCTGGGGGATTCGGTTCCGCTGGCGAACGCGGTGATTCAGTGGAGCAACACGGCGGCGCTGGTCGCCGGACTCTTCCGGCAGGACTGGGACCTCATCAGCCGCGCGCTGGTGGACGTCGTGGCCGAACCGCTGCGCTCGCCGCTCGTCCCGGGATTCCAGGCCGTCAAGGACGCGGCGCTGCATGCGGGGGCGCTGGGGTGCGGCCTCTCGGGCTCCGGTCCCTCCATGTTTGCGCTCTGCCGGAATCTCGAAATCGCGGAGCGCGTCGGGGCGGCTATGCAAAAGGCCTTCGCGGACGCGGCCTCACTCCCGTCGGAGGCCTACGTCTCCATCGTGAACCGCAGGGGAGCGAAAGTCCGGGAGATCGGGGGATGGTAGGGGGCGGATCAGGACGTGAACGCGGGCCGCTTCCCGTGGCGCCGTGAGGTACGTCAGCACGGCCGGCAAAGCGCCGGACACCGACCTCGAGGCGGCCATCTTGCTGGGACTCGCGCCGGACGGCGGTCTCTATATCCCGAGCAGGCTCGATCCCATGCCGCCCGAGACCTTCGCGCGTCTCCAGGGCGCACCGCTCCGTGACTCGGCGTTCGAGGTCGGGCGCCACCTCCTGCGTGGCGCGATCGCGGACGGCAGCCTGCGGCGTCTGGTCGCCTACGCGCTGAACTTCCCGATCCCCGTCGTACCACTCGGCGAGCGCATCTGGGTGCTCGAGCTGTTCCACGGCCCCACTCTGGCCTTCAAGGACGTGGGCGCCCGGTTCCTGGCCCAGCTGCTCCTCTATTACCGCGCTTCCCAGCTCGGGCGGGGCGGATCCACAACGGTGAGGATCGTCGTGGCCACGTCCGGCGATACCGGCGCGGCCGTCGCTCACGCCTTCGCCGGGCTCCCTCACACCCAGGTGTTCGTTCTCTTCCCGCAGGGCCAGATCAGCGCGAGACAGGAGCGCCTGATCACGACGGTGGGCGGGAACGTGCACGCGCTGGCGGTGCGGGGCACGTTCGATCAGTGCCAGCGGCTCGTGAAGCAGGCGCTCGCGGATCCTCGCTTGCGCGATGAGCCCGGCGTGCTGACCGGAGCCAACTCGATCAACGTCGGCCGCCTGATCCCTCAGGTCTTCTACTACGTGCACGGCTGGGCCCAGCTCCCGGACGTCGCGAACCCCATCGTCGTGGCCGTGCCGTCCGGCAATTTCGGCAACCTGTCGGCCGGACTCATGGCGAAGCGGCTGGGACTGCCGGTGGACCGCTTCATCGCCGCGACCAACGCGAATGACGTCGTGCCCCGCTACCTCCAGACCGGGCACTTCCAGGCGCAGCCGTCGGTGCCGACGATCTCCAACGCGATGGACGTCGGCGACCCCAGCAACATGGCGCGGATCCGGCACCTCTACGACGATGACGTGAATCAGCTGCGGCGTGATCTGTCGGCCAGCGCTCACGACGACAATACGACACGCGAGTGTATCACCCGCGTGTATCGGAAGCACGGATACATCCTCGACCCCCACACGGCGGTCGGCTACGCGGCGCTCGCGGCCGAGCTGGAGCGGGACCCTGCTGCCATCGGCCTGCTGCTGTCCACGGCCCACCCCGCCAAGTTCGCGGAGATCGTCGAGCCCCTCATCGGCAGCGAGGTCCCCCTACCTCCCGCCCTCGCCGCTGCCCTCCAGGCGGAGCCCCACGTGACCGTCATAGACCCCGAGCTCGACGCGCTGCGCAGCGCGATTCTGAGCGGCGGCCGATAGATTCATTTTTCACGAACCGCCCTCTCGTGCCGTTACACGGGTCGAAGGACGACGACCAACGGCAGTCGCTGCAGGGAAGGAAACGAGAGGGAGGCCAAGATGACGTACTGGATCAGGATCGCACTGAGTATCGCCACCGAATCTCTGTTCGCAACCATCGTGACCATCGTGATCCCCGCCATCCTGCACGGGCAGGTGACCGCCGTGGCGCTGGGATCTGCGTTCCTCGCGTGAGCTGGATGGCGCTCGAGCCGCAGCACGCCCCCACTTTCTCGCCTCTGGCCGATTGGGTGGCGTGCTACGGCCCGGAGCTGCGCCGGCACGTCGCCCGCATGCTGGGCGGCGCTGACGAAGCCGACGACATCCTCCAGCGCGTCTGGCTCACGGCTGCGCAGCAGCCGCCGCTGATCGCGCCCGACACGACCCCGCGGGCCTGGCTCTACCGCGTGGCGACCAACGCAGCGCTGGATCGCCTGGCCCGCGACCGACGGCGCCGCGCGGCGCTGGATGCGCGCGGTCCGCAGCTTCTACCCGACGGCGATGCGTCTCCCGATGAAGGAGTGACCAAACTGGATGAGTCGGCGAGGAGACGCGTGCGCGAGCACGTGGCGCGTCTGCCCAGGAAGCAGCGCGAAGCCGTGTGGCTGCGTTGGGTCGAGGGAGATGACTACTCGGCGATCGCCGCAAAGCTCGGCTGCTCGGAAGCGAGCGCGCGTGCGAACGTCTATCAGGGAATGAAGCGCCTGCGCCAAGAGCTGTTCGATCTATGGAAGAAGGAGTACAG
Organism: Gemmatimonadota bacterium; assembly: GCA_016209995.1. Lineage (GTDB taxonomy): Bacteria > Gemmatimonadota > Gemmatimonadetes > Longimicrobiales > Gaopeijiaceae > JACQVC01. The sequence goes on along the minus strand of JACQVC010000279.1, from coordinate 8,522 downwards.
AGAATGACGCGCACACCGTGCACGGTCCCGGAGGACCGAATCATCGCCTACGTAGCGGGCGATTTGACGGACGGCGAGGAGCTAACGCTAGCCGAGCATCTCGGCACCTGCGAGGAATGCTGCGAGCAGGCCGCCGAGCTCACGGCTCTGCGGGGAGCGCTGCCCGTGTGCTGCGCGACCGCTGCCGTGCGCTGGCACAGCTTCCCCACTCCCTTCGGCACCATGTTCGTCGCGCGCACGGACCGGGGCCTGGCGCGCCTGTCCTGGCAGAAGCGGGACGCGCAGCAGGGCTCCTGGCGCGCGCAGCGACCCGACGATTTCGTGGCCGAGATGGAGGAGCGGTTCCCCGGTCAGCCCGTGGTTCAGGATGCGGACGCGCTGGCGGACGTCGAGCGGGAACTCGAGGAGTATTTCGCCGGCGCGCGCTCCCGGTTCGACATTCCCGTCGACCTGAGCAGCGTGAGCGAGTTCGAGCGCCGCGTGCTCGAGTCCGCGCGAGCCATCCCCTTCGGCGAGGTGATCCCCTACACCGAGCTGGCCCGCCGCATCAGCAAGCCTGGAGCCGCCCGTGCGGTCGGCAACGCCCTCGGCCACAACCCCGTCGCCATCGTCGTGCCGTGCCACCGCGTCGTGCGCCGCGACGGCTCCCTCGGCGGCTACACCGGCGGCGTCCAGTACAAGAAGCAGCTCCTCACTCTCGAGGGGCGAGACGATCTGCTGCGTGCGGGGTGAGGCGTTGAGGCGTGCCAGGCCAGTACGCCGCCGCCGCTAAGAGCGCCTTCCCCCCTCTCCCGTCACAGAATCCGTCCCACGGACGGCGTCACGGGAATCGGATGACGACCGCCGCTGTTGCGGTGTTGCGTTCGGTGCGAGAATGTCAGGTAGGGAAAGGAGGAGGATGGCGCCGATCCGGGAAGGACTGATCTGGGCGTCTCGCAATGCTTGGCTACGCGAGCATCTGCCGAGTCTCCCCGTCATTCGACGTGCGGTTCGCCGTTTCCTTCCGGGCGAGACGCTCGAGGCCGCGCTCCAGGCCGCGGCCGAGCTGCGCGCTCACGGCATCGCCAGCGTGCTCACCGAGCTGGGCGAGAGCGTCACCACCGTCGAGGAGGCGGCAGCCGCCGCGCAGAATTACGGGACCGTTCTCGACCGCGTGGCCGCAAACGGCCTCGACGCCGAGGTCTCCGTGAAGCCCACGCACCTGGGCGTAAATCTCGGTACGGACGTGGCCTACCGCAACCTGGCCGGAATCGTAGAGCGGGCAGCGGCCCACAGGAACTACGTCTGGATCGATATGGAGGAGAGCCGCTACGTAGACGTCACGCTCGAGATGCACCGTCGCGCGCGCGCCTCGTACCCCCGCGTGGGTGTGTGCGTACAGGCTTATCTTCTCCGCACCGCCGACGATCTGGAGTCGCTCCTGCGGGCCGGCACGGGAATCAGGCTCGTCAAAGGCGCCTACGCCGAGTCGCCCCGCATGGCGTACGCGAAGAAGAAAGACGTGGACGCGAACTTCCTGCGACTGGCGAAGCGCATGCTCGAGGCCAGGAAAGGCGACGGCGTCCGACCGGCGTTCGCCACGCATGACGAGCGGATCGTCGCCGACATCCTTGCCCTCGCCCGCACACTCAACCTCCCCTCCGACGCCTTCGAGTTCCAGCTCCTGTATGGCATTCGCCGCGATCTGCAGATCCGCCTGACCCAAGGCGGTCACAAGGTCAGGGTCCTCATCAGCTACGGCTCAGCCTGGTACGCCTGGTACGTGCGCCGGCTCGCCGAGCGGCCGGCAAACATCGTCTTCGTGCTGAAGAACCTGTTCGGGTAGCAAGAACGGAGACCACGCTGAGGCTCGACAACCTCCAGCGCGCTTCCGCCACCGGCCGTTCCAGCCGCCTTCTTCTGCGACCTTGCCCCCGCGGTCCTCGCCAAGACCGTCAGCAGGATAAATGCCGGCTGCGCAGGCTTGTGTATAGACATTCGTCAATTATTTTATTGAATAATGGATGAAGGCCGTACCCGTGGCTTTAAGACGAAGGTGTTCCAGGCGTTCGCCAAGGTGGCGAAGGCGCTGGCGAACGCGCGGCGCCTGGAGCTGCTCGACCTGTTGACACAATGCGAGCGCACGGTCGAGGAGCTGGCGTGGGAGACCGGCATGTCCGTGGCGAACACCTCGCAGCATCTCCAGGCGATGCGGAACGCCGGCCTGGTGGAAGTGCGGCGGGAGGGGGTATACGGCTACTACCGCCTAGCGGATGAAGGCGTCTACCGCGCGGTGCAGGCGATCCGCGATCTGGCCGAAGGACGCGTGCCCGAGCTGGAACGGGCAGTGGCGAGCTACCGGTCGGATCGAGACGCGGACACCGTGAGCGCGGATGAGCTGGTGGAACTGCTGCGGTCGAGTAACGTGATCGTCCTGGACGTACGGCCTGGAGACGAGTACCGCGCCGGCCACATCGCCGGAGCTCGCTCGCTTCCCTTGCCGCGACTGGAGCAATCCCTCCACGAGGTCCCTGGTGGTAGCGAGATCGTGGCCTACAGCCGGGGCCGGTATTGTGTCTTCGCCGACGAGGCCGTGACGATCCTGCGTGCCCACGGCTACGCAGCTCGCCGTCTCAGGGACGGCCTGCCCGACTGGCGCGCAGCCGGTCTTCCGGTCGCGACTGGGGGCGAAGGGTAAAGGCTGCCCACCATCAGTCTTGCGCCGCGTGAGACCTCGGCGAGCCCGTCCGCCATGTGAGGGATCACAGTCCAGAGCTTGCTCACCGAGAGCGAGGCCAAAGCTTGCGGAACCGCATGTCATTGAGCAGTGTCTTGGGTCGTTGTCGTCCGCTGGGAAGGACCGTGACGCGGGAGCGCAGGTGCTACGCGCGAAACCTGTTGTGATCGCCGCTTTCGGCCTGGCGAGCCTCGTGACCGCCGGGATCGCCGCGCGCGGTGCGACGCAGCGCTCCGCGCAGGGCCGGTCCGCGGCGGTGGTGTCGGCCAGCCCGTCGGCAGGCTCCGGCACCGCGGCGGCGGACCTACGCGAGTCGTCGCAGGTGGGCCCGGACACCCGCCCGCGGGGCGTGTATGCGATCGGCGTGCGCCCGGCGGATCCGGCCGCCGCGCTGGCCGCGCAGCAGGTGCCGCAAGAGCAGGTGCGCAAACAGATCATAGAGGGGATCGCGGTCGGCCCGAAGCAGGGCCGCTCGTTCTATTTCACGCGCGGCGTCTACAGCGGCTACCGCGGACGCCGGGGATGGGGCGGCAGCTGGGCCGTGGACTATCCGAAGTCCGACCGCCAGTTCCTGATCGTGCTCCAGCACCTGATCAACATCGACGCCTACGAGATGGAGAATCCGGTTCAGCTCGATGACCCGGACCTGAGGCGCTTCCCCTTCCTGTACATGCTCGAGGTCGGCGGCATGGGGATGACGCCAGCGGAGGTGAAAGGACTGCGCGAATACATCCTCGCGGGCGGCTTCGTCATGATCGACGACTTCTGGGGCACGTACGAGTGGGCGAACTTCGAGGCCGAGATCCAGCAGGTGCTGCCCGAGTACCCGATCGTGGAGATCCCGCTCGATCATCCCATCTTCCGAGTAGTGTACAAGGTCGACGAGGTCCGGCAGATCCCGTCGATCGGCAACGCGCAATGGGGCCGCACCTGGGAAGGGGACGGGCGGGTTCCGCACGTGCGCGGAATCTTCGACAAGGATGGTCGGCTGCTGGTGGCCATCAACTGGAACACGGATCTGGGCGATGCGTGGGAGTGGGCCGAGCGCCCCGAGTATCCGATCTACTACTCGAACTACGCGCTCCAGATGGGTATCAACTACGTCGTCTACGCGATGACGCATTGAAGTTGACGCCCACCACTCCCAGCCACACCACTCGCGTCCGCTCCGCGACCCTGCAGGCGGACGAGCACCCCCTTCTCCGTTGCGAAGCTTTCCAGACGGACTTCCTTGGGTCGCTGGCAGCGCGGTCCGTGCCGCCCTGGCTAACCGACTTGCTGCGCACGCACGCGGCCGCGCCGTTGAGTCGAGACGAGGCCGTTCGCGCGGCGGTGCGCGACATGCTTCGTCACGGTGGCTACAAGCCGACCGGTCGAGGAAAGCCGGCGTCGGAGTATCTGGTCAGGGCGGCCGACGAGGGCGCGCTATCGTCGATCAACCTGGCTGTGGACGTGTGCAACGCCGTGTCGCTGCACAGCGGGCTCCCGGTGAGCGTCGTGGATCTCGAGCGCGCGCGTTCGCCCTTCCGCATCGGACTCGCGGACCAAGGCGCGAGGTACGTCTTCAACGCCGCGGGTCAGGAGATCGACCTGGCCGGATTGCTCTGCCTGTTCGATGCGGAGGGTCCGTGCGCGAACGCGGTGCGCGACTCGCAGCGCACGAAGACGAGCCCGGAGACTCGCCGAACCCTCTCGATCGTGTGGGGCGTGGCAGGCCACGAAGAGCGCCTGCGCGCGGCGGCGCAGTGGTACCGCGAGCTGCTCGCGCGAGCGGGCGCTGTGACGGAGTCGGTCGCAGCGACCTGAAAGAGCGAGCGAATCGATTCCCGTTGCGGAGCGCGCGGCCTTGGTTCGAGGACCGACCGCCGCCGTTACCCGATGCTGCGCAGGATCGGGCGAGTCAACGCCGAGAGACGCGTTCGCTGCCGGCCGCGCTGATCGAAGTTCGCCGGGTCGAGCCACTGGTGGAACGCTTCCCGGAGCGCCGGCCAGTCGCCGTCGAGAACGGCGTACCAGGCGGTATCGCGGCTACGTCCCTTGTAGACCGTCGCCTGAATGAATACGCCCTCGTAGGAGAACCCCAGGCGCTGCGCCGCCGCGCGGGACGCGGCGTGCAACGCATCGCACTTCCACTCGTAGCGGCGATAGCCGAGCTCGAACGCGTTCTTCATCATGAGATACATGGCCTCCGTGGCCACCGGCGTACGGCGGAGCTGCTCCGAGTAGTGGATATGACCGACCTCGATGGAGCCGTCTGCGGGAGCGATCCTCAGATAGGAGGCCACACCTACGGGCTTCCCGACGGAGTGGTCGAAGATCGCGAAGAACAGGGGGTCGTCCCGCAGGCAGTAGTCCGTCATCCAGGCCCGATAGGCCGCCCGCGACGCGAAGGGACCGTACGGCATGTAGGTCCAGCTGCTGCCATCCTCGTCGCGCCCGTTGGCGGCGTAAAGGTCTTCCGCGTGACGGTCGGGATCGAGCGGCTCCAGCCGGCAAAAGCGCCCCTGCAGGGGCTCACGCAAAGGTCGTCGCGGGGGTTCCCAGTCGGGCAGCGACAACCCGACGGGTTGGCCAAGCTCGTTGAGCGTGTGGGGCGTTTCGTTGATCGGCACGGGCAGCACCGGATGGCATGTGTATAGCGCCAGCAGGGCTGGCACGCCGGGCGGGAATATAGCCACCGTGCGCGAAGACCACGACCTCCCGTTGCCGCACGTGCCGAGCCTCGCTGCGGACTTCGACGCCGCCGGTACGGCTCTCCTGCTGGAGGGGGAGGCCGAGGCGGGCCGCCCCTTCACTCTGGCGGGGCGGCGCATCCTGGTCACAGGCGATGAGGTGCGCGGCTCCGTCGACGTCTGGTCTCATCCCTCGAGAGTTGTCACCGATCTGCGTGTGCAAGGCGCGGAAGCCCTCACCGTGAGGGTCGCGCCGGGTTGCGTGGCGCGCGGACTGGTGCTCGCGGGCGCGCGTATCGAGGAGACGATCTTCGTGACTCGCGAGCTGCCCGTCGCTGTGATCGAGTGGGCGGCGCGAGATCCGCTAGACTTGTTGCTGATCTGGCGAACCGAGACGCAGCGCACGTGGCCGCCGACGGAGGCTGCCCGCGAAGCCCTGCGCTACCGCGTGGGTGATCAGAGCCTAACGGTGTCTCGAGCAGCAGACCGGGGAGAGGCCGGTGACCTGGCGACGTTCGTGTTTTCATCGCGGCCGGACCGGCTGACCGCCGACCCAGACGAAGGGACAGCGGTCCCGGCGCTGCAGATGCGGGCAGCGTTCCGGCTGGACCGGGGGAAGCGGGTTCGCATGGTGGTCGCGGCCAGCTGCGCGGGTTGGCCAGACGTCGAGTGGGCTCTCGCCCGCATCGCCCACCTGCGCGCCGAAGTCGTGCGGACCATCGCGAGCGCGAGTGCTCGACGCGAAGAAGCGTTGGCGCTGCGCGCACCCGGGCTACGGGCGTCAGCGGCGCTCGAGTGGGCCAAGTATCGTCTCGATGCTTTCTCGATTACTACGCCCGGCCTCGGGTCCGCCGTGGTCACCGGGTACGGGCCGTCCGCTGGAGAGTCTGGCGGCGGAGACTCCGCCACCTGTTACGCCCGCGAGGCGATCTGGGCCGCGCTCGCCCACCTGGCCGCTGGCCAGTTCGAGCGCGCGCGAGACGTGCTCCAGCTCTGGGGACGCTTGCAACACGTCACTGGCAAGATCCCCGGCGAGTGCTCGACCAGCGGGGCGATGCGCTACGACGCATCCGACACGACTGCGCTGTATCTGCTGCTGGCGGCGTGGTACCTGCTCTGGACGGCCGACCTGAGCACCTTCCAGCAGGAGCGAGAGCACGTCGACCGAGCGCTCGCGTTCTGTGAGTCCATGCCGACCGGGGATGGCCTCCCGACTCCCGCGCGCGGAGACCGCCCGTGGATCGACCCCGGCTCGCCCGGCGGGTACGGTCTCGGCCTCTACGAGGCGGCCATCTGGGCGGCGGCGCTGGCGCGACTGGCCGACGCCATGGAAGCCGCGGGGGAGAAGGAGCGCGTTGTCGCGCTGCGCGATCGCGCGGCCGCCGCGCGCGCCGCCTTCACGCGGCGGTTATACGACTCCAAACTCGGATTCTACGGCGCACGAGTCCGACCGGACGGCACGCTGGATACGGCCCAGACGGCCTTGCAGGCCGTGCCTCTCCTCGTCGGCGTCACGGACGCGGACCAGGCCGCCTCCTGGTTGGACGCCATCGCCGGGCCAGCGTTCTCGACGTCGTGGGGCGTGCGCTCTCGTCCCGCTACGGACCCCGGCTACGATCCGGCGAGCGCACGCGATGGCGTCCGACCCTTGCTCACAGGTCTGGTCTCGTGGGCTGAATACAGCGCCGGACGCGCCCGTGCCGCGTACCGGCACTGGCGCGCCAACCTCGACCTGATGTCTCAGGGCGAGCGCGGGGCCTGGGCCGAAGTGCTGCACGGCCGCCGCCGGCTTGCGCTCGGTTCGTGCTCCAACTCGGCCGGCGCCGCCGCCATGGTCGTGGCGCCGCTCGTGTACGGGATGCTGGGGGTGGTTCCCGACGCGCCGTTCAGTCGCGTGCGCCTCGCGCCACAGTTCCCGGAAACGTGGCGCTTTGCCAGCCTAACGAACCTGCGCGTGGGTGAGGCCCGCATTCGGCTGGACTACCAGCGACAGAAGCACGGGCAGACCTTCCGCATCGAGCAGACGGCGGGAGACCTCCCCCTCACTCTCGTTTTCGAGCCCGCCCTACCCGTGAGGTCTATCGCTCAGGTGTTCGTCGACGGTCGAGGGGCCCAGCTGGAAACGTTTCGACTGGGCGAACGGACTGGTGTGCGTGTCCAGATGGCCCTGGACCATGAGCGAGTGTTGAGGATTGAGGTCTAGCAGGTCGCTCGAGACCCGCAGCGCGGCCACGCGGATGGGCTGGACCGAGCTAAGTGCGGGCGGCGGGGCCCTTCGCAGTGGGGCCCTTCTCAGCGGCCTTCATGTAGCCCTTGTCGATCAGCAACTGTTTCAGCACCTTCTCGCGCTTCGCCAGCGGCGTGCGCGCGATCTCCCGGGCAAGCGTGATGCGATCCCGCTCCGTGACCTTTTCCAGTACGGCAATGGGAGCGCCGTATCGCAACAGAATGCGTTTGGCATCGACTGCCACCGAGTCGTCCACCCTAACCTCCGATTTGGTGTGCACCCCGACATTGTCGGGGTCGGGAAAGGCGTAGGAATGTAGCGACTTCGGCGAGGGTTGTAAACTGGTGAGGTCGTTGTAAGCGTTGGCGTGATGTACAGTTGCCCTCTTGCAAACGTTTGTTTCGAGGTTCAGCAGGCGGCCTTGTCGTCCGCAATGCGGATCTGGTCCGGCCGGTTGGGCACGACGCAGAGGAACTCAAACGGTGCCTCGATCACGTCGTAGGAGTGAGGCGTGCCCGCGGGGATGTAGAGGGAGTCGTCCGGGCCGACCTCGTGAGTGCGGTCCCCGACCAGAATGCGGGCCCGGCCTCGCAGCACGTACTGTTCGTGCTCTACCTCATTGGTATGCTTGGGCATACCGCCTCCCTGTCCCATTACGAAGCGCCTGAGCACGAAGTTGGGCGCGCCGTCGTCGGGGCCAACCAGCACCTGAAAGCGCGTGGCTTTGCCCGCCTTCACCTCGCTTAACTCTACTTGCTTAGCTGACTTGACCACACCGACCCCGGTGCTCTTCTTTGCCGCCACGCGGTCCGCGGCGCGAGGAAATTCTGATCCCGCCGAGCCCCGCCTGGTCTTGCCAGCCTGTCCATGCCTGCCCATAGGATCCTCTCCCGCGAAGGCGCTGAGT
>JACQVC010000273.1 GCA_016209995.1 Gemmatimonadota bacterium | reverse complement strand
TGCCCGAAGAGCTCGCTCTCGATCAGTGACTCCGGCATCGCCGCCGCGTTCACTGCAACAAACGGGCCGCTGGCGCGACCGCTCAGCTCGTGGATCGTTCTCGCGACCAGCTCTTTGCCGGTCCCGCTCTCCCCCGCGATGATCGCCATGGTGTCCTTCGCCGCGATCAGGCTCACCAGCTCGAAGACTTCGCGCATACGCTGGCTTTCCCCGAGCATCGCCCCCAGGCGGCTGGATCCGTCCAGCCGAGACTCCAGCTCCTGCGTCCGCACCCGGCGCGCCACGTCCTGCCGACTCACCTCGAGCAGTGCCCTGAGCTGCGTATAGTCCAGCGGCTTGGTGAGAAAATCCTGCGCTCCTTCCTTGATGGCCTCGACCGCCAGGTCGATCGTGCCGTGGGCCGTCATCAGAATCACCGACGGAGAAACCGCCTGCTTCTTCAGCGCTCTCAGGAGGTCGAGCCCGGAACGGTCGGGGAGAACCACGTCGGTCACCACGATGTCCGGCCTACGCTCCGCAGCGATCCGCTCTGCCTCGTCCGCGTCCGACGCCGCACACACACGGAAGCCCCACTCCGCGATCCGCATCTCCAGCACGTCCCGGACTGTCGGCTCGTCATCGACCACGAGGACGAGAGGTTCTGCTTGGGCCATGACCGTCGCGCCGCTCAGGTGAGTCCAGTGTGCAACTGCCCCTCGCTTGCACAATATAGGCGATGGTGGTTTGTCAGGGAATTTTTCCCCGAGCCTGGGGTGAGGGAGCCTAAGGCTAGGCCCGGATATCCCTTGCCAACTGCGATCTCGCCGCCTAGGCTGCTTCTCGCCGCTTGGGGTGGGCGTCGCCACCACTCGTCATTGTGACGGGGTCCCCACGCAACGACCCGTTGCATGGGGTGAGGCCCTAAGGAGGGAGGGTGATATGCGTCGGCTAGTCGTTGTTCTGATCTTGCTGTTTGCCCTCGAATCCACGGCGTTCGCGACCTGGTCCGTGATCGCGGTCGACCGGAGCACGGGGCGCGTCGTGATCGCATCGGCCACCTGCACGGGCAATTCGGACGACTTTCTGAAGGATCTGCAGGCCGTGGTCGTGCCGGGCAAAGGCGTGGCAGCGTGCCAGGCAGCCGCGGACGGCTCGCATCAGAACCAGACGCTGGTCTTTCAGGAGCTCGAGAAGGGTACCGACCCGAAGCAGATCATCGAGCTGTTGAGCCAGGATCCAGGGTTCCAGCGCCGCCAGTTCGGGATCGTGGATCTGCAGGGCCGCACGGCAGGACACTCAGGCTTGGGCAACAACTACGTGACCCAGGACATCCAGGGGCAGATTCCCGGCACCGAGATCTTCTACTCGATCCAGGGCAACATCCTCCGCCCGGGCGAAGTCGTGCCGAGCGCGGTGAAGGCGTTCGTCGAGACGCAGGGCGGCATCACGGACCGCGTGATGGCCGCGATGGAGGCGGCTGATGCCGGCGGTGGCGATGGCCGCTGCACCTGTCAGATCCCGGAAGTCCCGGCCGAGCGGACGGGGATCGCGTGCACGGACCGGACCGCGCTCGTGGCCTACATCCTGGCCGCCGACCCGGGCGACATGAATGGCCCCGTGAGCGTGCTCAACTCGCACAACAACGGCAAGTACGCGATGTACCTCACGGTCTCGCAGGGCTCGATCAGGCCGGGCGAGAACCTGAACCCGGTCAAGACGCTGCGCATGCGGTACGACGCGTGGATCGCGGCGCATCGGGAGTTTCGACGGTAGCGGGTTAGCGGTTAGAGGATCAGAGGATCAGAGGATCAGAGGTCTGTGATGGAGGGATGGTTTGCGCAAGAGTCGCGGCTGAGTCCGTGCACACCTCCTCTTGGAGGATACGAGATATGCGATCGGTGAGATCGATGATTGGCTTCATGGTCTTGATCGCGGCGGTTATGACGCCGCGGACCGACTTGGGAGCGACCATCCAGCGCGGAGGCGGCCGACCCCCAATGGAAAGCATGAGGGTCACGACGACGGCGTGGCCCGACGGCGGGGAGATTCCGCTGCTGTACACGCAGGTGGGCGGTGAGACGTCGCCGGCCGTACAGTGGAGCAACGTGCCCCCAGGTACAGCCAGCTTTGTGCTGATATTCCACGATCTGGATGCGCCGGTGGGGGACGGGCTCGATGATACGCTACACTGGCTGCTGTGGAACATTCCCGGCACGTCGACCGGGATTCCGCGCGGCTTACCCGACACGTTCAAGCTGGAAGACGGCACGCGGCAGATCAGCGCCAGCGGTTCCCGTTATCGGGGTCCGGGCGCCGCCGGGGCGGGTCCACATCATCATTATGTGCTGGAGGTCTACGCGCTGGATACGCTGCTCGACGTCGAGGTCGTGCCACAGGTTCCGCGAGGCCCCAACCCGGCCGTTGAGACTCGCAAGGCGGTGTTCGCGGCGATGGCCGGCCACGTCCTGGGGAAGGGGACCCACAGCGGGCTGTTCCGCCGGCCGCGGTGAGGAGGGGAGCGCGGGTCTGACGAACGCAGCGTGAGAGGTCAACAGCGTCTCACGCGGAGACGCGGAGGACGCAGAGTAATCAACGAAGAGGGGGAGACGCGAAGAAGTCAAATATTTCTTGAATTACTAGTTCTCCGCGACCTCCGCGTCTCCGCGTGAGCTGCTGTAGTCGGTCGACACCTCACTACTCAGAATCTCTCGTCGGTCCGCAGGATCGGATACACCCTCGCGCCCTCGATCTGACGGTCGAGCAGGTTCCAGTTCACGACGCCGTCGTCCGAGCCCGGCTCGAGCAGGTAGAAGAGCAGGCGGGCGAGCGGCTGTTCGGTCGTGACCACCACGGTTCCCGCCGGCACGACGAGCGAAGCTTGTTCCCACGCGCCGGTCACTGTGCGCTCTCTGTGCCCCTGAAACTCGGTCTCGGCAACCCCGGTCGAGTCGATGCGGAAGCGCTCGACGGCCAGCGTCCTTTGCGCGGGCAGTGAAGCGATGCGCGCGCCGTGGGCACGGAGCAGCTCCACGACCTCGGTCAGCTCTGCGGGAACGAGATAGGCCGCCGGAACGCGCTCGCTGAGCGTGGGCCGGAACGTGCCGTACTCGTACATGCGCTCGGGGCGCTTCACGTCGGCCCGGCGCAGCATGACTCTGCCGCTGTACGGGTTCCTTTCCTCGTTGACGTCGCCTAACAGGATCTCGACGGGCTCAGGGGAGCGCTCCGGCTCCGCTCTCAACGCGAGCGTTGTGCCCGTGATGGGTTCGGCGTCGGCCCGCGCCACGATCGCACGAATCTCTGTGGCGTGCGCGTGCGCGAAGGCGAGTACTTCCTGGACGAATCGTGCCGTCGCCTGGATGCGATCCTCGAACGTCGCGTACGCGTACGCCTCGCTCAGAATGCCGAAACGGTTGCGCAGCCCCAGGTAGTTGTTATGGAAGCGCGGCGTGTGGCTGAACGTGTACCAGCCGCGCGCATTCTCTTCTCCCTGGAGGTTCCCGTAGTAGTAATAGTCCCAGCCGTATTTCTGTCGGACGTTGCGCGTGACGGCCGGCAGCCAGCGCTCGCGCAGCAACGAGATGATGGCGGGCGCCGTGTTCGGGTGCAGAGGTGGCGAGTAAGTGAGGTGGTAGGCGTGGTGCGTCCCGTTCGTGGTGTGCAGATCCACGGCGACGTGCGGATCGTAGCGCTGCAGCAGCAGGGCGAGGGAGCGCGCCTCGGGTGACTCGAGCTTCATGTGGTCGCGGTTGAGATCGTAGCCCTGCGCGTTCGGCCGCTGACCCATGCCGCCGATCGGACCGTGCTGGACACCGCGGTTGGTAAGCGTCACGCGCTCGTTGCCGTCCGCGTTGTAGATCGGCGCGATCAGCAAGACCAGGGACTCCAGCAGGGGCGCGTGCCGACCCTGGGCAATCTCTCGCAAGAGCGTTAACAGCCACTCCTTCCCCTCGACCTCGCCGGCGTGGATGTTCCCCTGCAAGTAGATGACCGTCCTGCCGGACGTGCGCACGGCCTCCGGACTCGTATCGCGCACGCGGCCGACCACGGCGAGGGGGAGCGCCCGGCCCTCGTGCGTGTAGCCGAACGTCGTGACGTGGATGAGGGGTGACGACGCGTCGACGGCGTCCATGAACGCGACCACGTCCGCGTAGCGAGTCGTCTCGGCGAAGTTGCTCCTCTCGGGCGCGGTCTGCGGCAGTGTGCCGGTCTGAGCCGCCAGGCGCGAGGCGGTGAGCAACAGCAGCGTGAGCGCGTGGATGCGGGTCATGCTGGATCGTGCGGCGCGGGTGCGGGCCTTGTCAACCGGTGAGCGGGGCGGTGACTTTAACGCCATGACTCATTCCTTCGACCTCGTGGTCCGCAACGGAACCGCGGTCACGGCCAGCGCGTCGTCGCGGTACGACATTGGGGTGTCCGGTGGCAAGGTCATGGCCCTGGGTGAGGGGTTGGGCTCGGGGCGCGTCGAGATCGATGCGACCGCCAAGCTGGTCCTGCCCGGCGGCGTGGACAGCCATTGTCACATCGAGCAGAAGACGGCGGCGGGCATCATGTGCGCGGATGATTTCCTGAGCGGGACGGTATCCGCGGCGTGCGGAGGGACGACGACCGTCATGTCGTTTGCCGCGCAGCATCGCGGCATGTCGGTCACGGAGGTGGTCGCCGACTATCACGAGCGGGCGAGGCCGAAAGCCGTCATCGACTATGCATTCCACCTCATCATTGCCGATCCCACGCCGGAGGTGATGCGCAGTGAGCTTCCCGATCTTATCCGCCAGGGTCACAGGTCCCTGAAGGTCTTCATGACCTACGATCGCTTGCGGCTCGACGACTACCAGATCCTCGAGGTGTTGGCGCTGGCCCGGCGCGAAGGCGCGCTGACCATGGTGCACGCGGAAAATCACGACATTATCCGCTGGCTGAAGGAACGGTTGCTCGAGCGCGATCACGTGGCCCCGAAGTTTCACGCGGTGAGCCATCACGCACTGGCCGAGCGGGACGCGATCTCACGCATGATCACGCTCGCCGAGCTGCTGGATGCGCCGATCCTGATCGTGCACGTGTCGACCGAAGGCGGCGTGGACACGATCCGCTCGGCGCGCGCGCGGGGTCTGAGGGTCTACGGCGAAACGTGTCCCCAGTATCTCTTCCTGACCGCTGACGACCTCGATCGCGAAGGGATGCTCGGCGCGAAATACTGCTGCAGCCCGCCGCCACGCGCTGTTGCGGCCCAGAAGGCGATGTGGTGCGCGCTCGCGGATGGCACGTTCCAGGTCTTCTCGTCGGATCACGCGCCCTTTCGCTTCGATGCGACGGGCAAACTGGTGCGCGGCCCGAGCCCGCCCTTTCCGGAGATCGCGAACGGCGTGCCCGGCCTCGAGGTCAGAATGCCGCTGCTCTTTTCCGAGGGCGTGCTCGGCGGCCGCATCGACATCCACCGCTTCGTGGACCTGACCGCGACGCGCGCGGCGAAGATCTACGGGCTGTTCCCGCAGAAGGGCACGATTGCCGTCGGCTCGGACGCCGACCTGGCCATCTGGGATCCGGAGCGCCTGGTAACGCTTTCGACCGAAGCGCTGCACGACAACGTGGGCTACACGCCCTACGAGGGCCGGCGAGTGAAGGGATGGCCGGTGACCGTGATCAGCCGCGGTCGTGTGGTCGTCCACGAGGGACGGCTCGAGGCCGAACCGGGCAGCGGCCGGTTCATTACCCGCTGTCCGCCCGAATGGGCGGAGACAGAGGGCCGGTCTCATGACGCCGCTGCTCTAGCGCGCAGATTCGGCGCCGAGAAGATCTTCAGCAATCTCTGATCGCAAATCGCTGGTCTCTGACATCTGAGTACGGTGTCCCGAACCCTCAAAGTCGCAGCCGCCCAGGTCGGCGGGATTCAGCGCGCGGAGTCGCGGCAGGCCGTGGTGAAGCGGCTGATCGCGCTGCTGCGTGAGGCCCACGCGGCCGGCTGCGAGCTCGTTGTCTTTCCGGAGCTGACCCTCACCACGTTCTTCCCCCGCTACTTCATCGAGGATCCGCGCGAGATCGACGCCTACTTCGAGCGCGCGCTGCCCAGTGCGGCCACGCAGCCGCTCTTCGACGAGGCGAAAAAGCTCGGCATCGGCTTCCATCTGGGCTACGCGGAGCTGGCGGAGGAAGGCGGCGGCATCCGGCACTACAACAGCGCTATCCTGGTCGGCCGTAACGGCCGCATCGTCGGCAAGTACCGCAAGATTCATCTGCCCGGTCACCAGGAGCCGATACCGGACGCGCCGTTCCAGCATCTCGAGAAACGCTACTTCGAGGTGGGCGACCTCGGATTCCCCGTGTGGCGGGCGTTCGGCGGGATCATCGGCATGTGCATCTGCAACGACCGCCGCTGGCCGGAAACCTACCGGGTCATGGGGCTCCAGGGCGTGGAGATGATCGTACTGGGGTTCAACACGCCGGACTCGAACATCTTTCACAGCGAGCCGGTGCACCGGCGCATGTTCCACCACATGCTCTCGCTCCAGGCCGGTGCGTATCAGAACGGCACCTGGGTGGTGGCCGCAGCCAAGTCGGGAAAGGAAGACGGCCATGGCCTCATAGGCGGCTCGGCCATTGTGGCGCCCACGGGTGAGGTCGCGGCCCAGGCCGTGTCCGAGGGCGACGAGATCATCAGTTACGCCTGTGACCTCGACTTGGGGCGGAACATCAAAGAGGTCGTCTTCAACTTCGCGAAGCACCGGCGCATCGAGCACTACAAGCTCATCACCGAGCAAACCGGAGTCGTGCTGCCGCCCGAGTAATTCGGTGTCACGCGGACGTCATGCGGGCCGGCCGCCGGTCGATTCCCGACGCCGCAGTCCGGTTCGCAGAGCGGGATCGACGATCTGGTCGGTCAGGACGGCACCGAGAGCCATCGACACCGCGGACTGGGTCGGGTCGATCACCGGCACGCCGAGCTTCTCCTGTAACGAGGCGCGGTAGCGCGCCATCCCCGCACAGCCGAGGATCAGGACGTCGGCGCCGTGCTCATCGCGCAGACGCGTGCCGACCTCGGTCATGCGAGCGAACGTCCTGCCTTCGTCTCTGAGGTCGAGAACACCCATGTCGATGGGCAAATCACCGGCGAATCGTTCCTCGACTCGCATCGAACGGATGTAGCGCTGGTGACGGGACACCGAGTCGGCGAGGATCGCGACGATGCCGAAGCGCTTGCCGCGGGCCAGCGCGGTAAGGATGCCGCTTTCGGCGATGCCGAACACGGGTCGACGAGTGATGGCGCGTGCCGCGACGATGCCCGGATCGCTGAAGCAGGCGATGACGAATGCGCTCGCGTGGTCGCGGCGTTCGCGAATCGTGCTGCAGAGTGGCTCGATGACGGCATCCGCATCGGCCTGCGACTCGATGGCAGGTGGCCCGTCGGCCAGCGTGAGGCATTCGATGGCCGGAGCGCCACCCAGGCGTAGGGGCTCGAGCGCGCGATCGATGTCCTGGGTCACCGCGCGAGTCGAGTTCGGGTTGATCACGACGATGGGGCCCACCACGTGAGTTTCTCCACGCGAAGTTGTCGTCTCAGGTGTCTGGCTGTGCCGCGCCGCGAATGTACTCCGCAATCGCCGTGCGCTCGAGGTAGACGGCCCAGTCCAGCGGCGTTCCCTGATAGATGAGATCCTCGATATCCAGGCGTGCGCCTCGCTCCACCAACAGCTGGACTACTCCCAGGTGGTTGGACGACACGGCCTGGTGCAGCGGCGTCGAATGGGAATGGTACCCCTCGGGATTGTACCGGTCCGGATCCTCGCCCGCATCGAGGAGTAGCCGGACGATGTCGGTGTGGCCGTGCTGGGCGGCGAGCGCGAGGGCGATGTGTCGACTCGCGGCGTCGGCAAGGGGGAGACGTCGAACCGTCTCCTCGAGCCATCCTAGCCCGGCTGTCGCGGCCACGTTATTTACAGGCGCGCCGCGCTTCACGAGGGTTGCCGCGGTGTCCAGGTAACCGAAGGCCAATGCCGTCAGCACAGACGACTGCCAATGCGACCCGGGCCCCTCGAACGCCGCGCCATAACTCAGGAGCGTTGCTGCCAGCGCCGCCTGCAGACCGGCTTGGTGCGGGTGAGAGCTGGACACCAGCATGCTCATCGTAGTGCACTTGGCTTCGTACATGTCGGCCAATGCATCCACCTCGGCGCCGGCCTCCAGCAGAATCTTCGCCACTTCGACGGCATTCGCGGGCGTCCGCTGGCGTGCGCCCTCGACGCCGTTCGCCGCGACGTAGTGCAACAGGGTGGCATGGTGTCTACGCGTCGATCTCGCGCGGACGATGGATGGGTGTTCGCGCACGATCGAGCTGAGCGTCGTGACGTCACCCGAGATGACGGCTTCCACCGCGGTCTCGAACAGAGCGACGGACGCGTCGCGCGCGATGACGTCCGTGAAGGCCGCGAGATCCGTCCAGGTCTCGAAGGCGTACGTGTGGGCGATGACCAGCTGCGCATCGGTGAGATCGAGGGTGGCTGATCGTACCTCCGTCACCGACTTGCCACGAAAGCGTGGGTGCTCCCACTTGAAGCGCCAGTGCGCGGCGTCGTCGCCGGACTGGAGCGCGTCGAACAAGGCTTGCGCCTGCCGCTCGTACTGCTCGAGAGTGGCGCCATACGGAAGAGAATCGACACTGCTCATGTCGTCGAGTCCTCAGCTCTGAGCGGACCTTATGCCTCTCGCCGCACCAAGTCCAAAATCTTCGTGACGGTCGACCAGTTGCGCGTCGTAGCCGAGACGCCAACCGCCTCTTCCACGAAATTGTTCGGGAATCCGAAGAATCCGTTCTTCTTGCGGCGGCTCACGATAAACACTTCGCGGTTCCGCATGCCCACCGCTTCGAGCCCTTCCTTGGGCGAGATGAGCGGAAACCTCGGCGTCGCGCGTGGCTTTTGAAACAAGAACGCAACGTACAGCTTGACCGTGGTTCCGGCTTCGACACCCCCGAAGGGCCGTCGCCTCACCAGCTCTTCGATCTCAGGGATCGTGCGGATCAGGATGTCCGGCTCCACACCAACCAGGTTGCGCAGCTTGGCGCGCACCTTCTTCATCCTGGTTGCCACGTCACGCGCTGACGACTCGAAGATGACATTTCCGCTCTGTATATAAGTACTCACGCTGCGGCATCCGGCCGCAGCAAACGCATCCCGCACGTTCGTCATCTTCAGGCTGACGTGGCCCGCTACGTTGATCGCACGCAGGAATGCGACGTACTTGTTCGCGTACATGCTCATCGCTGAAGGATGTCGGCTTCAGCGTCTTGTTGTGCCGGCGTCAGTGGACGACGACCCGCCCGCGTCGAACGGTAACCTCCGAACCCTCGGCGAGGAACGCGGAAGCAGGCGGCCCGGCCAGGTACGCTACGAGCTCAGCGCCGTACATGCTGGCGACATCGCATTCGAACTCGACCTCGGAGGCGTGCCATACCCTCCAGCGAGGATGCTCGACCCGATACTCCAGGGTGGCCCCATCACGCTGGCGGACATAGCCCCAATAATGCTCCGTGATGAATGACTCTTCGCTGTCGTGGGCAGGAAGGTACGGGGAGCCCGTCGCGCGAACGGCAAGGTGATGGGCACGACCCGAGTGACGCCACTCGTAGCCGACGCGCGGCTGCTCGGTATAGCCCATCTCATCATGATGCGTGATCGGCAAGGCCACGTAGTTCTCGTTGTACAGCCAGCGCGCGATCCAGGCGATCGCAACCCTGGGAACGATCTGCTTGACGAACACGACACCTCGCCGGGGTCCGTCGGCGGCGGCACGGCGTACGTAGAAGCGAAGGTTGACCTCGTCGAAGTTGCGGTGGAACGGCACTGGAATTCCGAGCACGTGGGTGTCGAGGAACTGGAAGCCCACCATGCTGACGAATGTCTTACCAGCGAAGCTGTCGAGGGTCGTGCCGCTTGGGACCAGGCTGGCGACGACGGCGCGGTCGACCTCGTAGTTGAGCATCGCGAGGTGCACCCAGCGGGCGGTCAAGAACGGAGGAGGTTCGGGCAGGGCGAGATTCCGTCAGGAGTTCCCCAGACGCTCAAAAAGCTGCGGAAGATGGTCGCCAGCGTGCCACCGTCCCGCAAAGGCTCAAGACGCTTCCGGAAACGAAAGCGCCCGAATGTTCCACGGAGAAGTAGACCAACTCGCCCAGGACGCCGGTCTCGTTCGGACCCACTATCTCTGGAGGAGGAGCGGCCCGCCGACGAGCCTGTTGGGATCAGCCCGCGGCTTGGGGGTGAACTTGGTCACGTAGCCACCGTCGTAATTGGCCACGTAGAGGTTGCCCTCCTGGTCCACGGCCATCTGGTGCGGACGCGACAAGCCTCCGACGAAGCCACCCCGCGTGCAGCAGTACGCGCCGAATTGGTACCGGTGCTCGCCGTTCAGGTCGAACTCGAGGATCTGGTTCAGGGTGGTGGAAAGCACCCAGACGTTCTCCCTCTCATCGATGTAGATACCGGTCGGGCCCAGGATGTCAGGCCATTCCTCGATGAACTCGCCGTTCTCGGTGAAGACCTGGATCCGGTTGTTATCGCGGTCGGACACGTAGATGCGGTGATCCCGGTCCACGGCGACGCCGTGGACGAGGTCGAACTGTCCCGCGCCGCTCCCGACGGAGCCGAACTGCGCTATGAACTCGCCCTGCGCGTTGTAGCGGACGATCCGGCCGTTCTGGTAACCGTCACCCAGCAGGAAGTCGCCGTTTGGTAGGAACGTCAGCACCGCTGCCTGGCCGAAATCAAGCGGTCCCGGATTCTTGTTCGCGCGGACTACCTCGTCGCTCTCGCGCGGCCGAGGATCGACGAGCCGCATGGCCAGCCGCTTGCCGTCGTTGCTGAACTTGAAGATCTGCTCATGGACATTCCTTTCGCCGCCGCCCCGCTCGACGATCCAGATGTGGCGCTCCGGATCGTACGGGCTGATGTAGAGCTGGTGGGGGAAGCTCACCATCGTGTCCCACTGGGTCCAGTTCTCGATGATGTCGCCGTTGCCGTTCACCACCACGATGTAATTCGAGCTGTTCGGCCGGTCCTGGCCTTCGGCGTTGCGATCGCCCGTGATCCCGACGATGATCCGGTTCGGATTGTCCGCCACCAGCCCGGAAACCTGACCCCAGGTCCACCCGTCGGTGTGGTCCGGAGCCGGCTTCCACCAATCGGCGGCCGCCGTGTACTCACCGGTCCGGTTGTCTCCGCCCTTCCTGATCGGCCGGTCGCCCGCAGCGGCCTGGTTCTCCCCGAGGCAGCCGGTTGTCACCGCCAGCCCGGCGAGGATAACGGCCACGCACCTGCGCTCCACGCTCATGATGCCTCCCTCCGCGATCTGGGCTTCAGAAAAGGCCGGCTGTACAGCCGTTCCCCCGCGCCGCTCGTCGGCTGTAGGGCCTGTTAGGCTGAACCCCTTCGTGCGTCACGCTCCCGGGACTCTCGCAGGGCAGCGAGAATGTCCTCGCGAGTCAGACCCGTGTCGACTCCGGGAACGTCGAGAGGTGAGCCTCCGGAGGACACGGGCCGAACCACGAATTCGCTTCCGTCGCGACGCTTGATTCGGACTTCCCCGCTTTTCCAAGCCTCGTCGAGAAGGCGGGCCAGCCGCTGGCGTGCTTCAGAATACGTGTAGACCTTCATCGTCAAACGTCCAGGACCTCGATTCCGAGCTTGATGGCAACCTGTCGCTGGGGCCCATCCGCGAGTGCCTTGGCCTTCGTGCTGAATGCGAATCGGCCCTCGAACGCAGCGAAGTCTGCGGCCGCAACAGCGACTCCCAGTTGGATCAAGGACAGTCGGTGCATGCTTTTCCTGAGCCGCCTAACGGATTGGGATTTCACCTGTGCGGTCCACGCGGTGATTTCGACCATACCGCTCCTCCGCGTCAGGTGCAAATCCTTGTTAGGTTGCTCCAGAGCGCGCTGGCTTCCACTGCATGGCGAGCTTACGGCCCGTAGCCGCACAGTCGCGCAGGTACAGGTTGATCAGGGTCTGATAGGGGATACCCGTCTCTTCGGCCAGCTCCTTGAAATAGGCAATGGTCGCATTGTCTAGCCGGATTGTCACGGGTTTCTTCAACCGCGCCGCGTACGGGTTCCGCCGCGCTTTCGAAAAGTCGTATTCCTTCCTCATCGCTCCCATCTGCCCTGGTACTGGGCAGCCTCCGATCGGGTTGCCTTCCGAGCCGAAATGATCCGGATGGTGTCCTCCTGCTCGCGGTAGCAATGGACCAATCACAGCAGCTCGCGGAACCGCTCGGGCGTGAGACCAGCATCGCGAGCGATTCCGCCCATCGTGAACGCGTTCAGCGGGTTGTGACGTGGGATGGTGACGATGCTCGTGCCGTCTGACATGACGATGTGTTTGCCCTGCCGTACGGTGTGGAACCCGACCTTCTCAAGGGCGCGGACGGCGTCGAGGTGATTGACCCCGGGGATGCGGGGCACGGCTAGCCCGAGACCTCGACCTCCCGGACCTCGGCACCCTGCAGCAACTCGTCGCGTGCAGCCAGATACTCCTGGATTGCATCCTGAAT
>JACQVC010000276.1 GCA_016209995.1 Gemmatimonadota bacterium | reverse complement strand
GTGCGCGTGAAGGTAGCGGCGCAGGTGGAGGAAAGCGGGTCGCTCACGGCGCCAGGTAAGAAGCTGCAGGAAATCACGCGTGAGCTTGCGGACGAGCCCGTGCTCATCACTTCGAAAGGGGACCAGATCGAGCTGCGCTGCGGGCGCAGCCAGTTCCGCCTGAACGGGCTGCCCGTGGAGGAATTCCCGACTTTCCCGGAGGTCTCCTTCGAGCAAGCCTGGAAGGTGCGCAGCGGAGAGCTGCACTCTCTCATCCAGCACACCTCGTTCGCGGTATCGACGGAGGAGAGCCGCCCGATCCTGAATGGAGTGCTGTGGGAGCTGCGGGATGGAGAGATGCGCATGGTGGCTACGAATGGCCATCGTCTGGCGAAGATGGTGATCAAAGCAGCGTCCTCCGGGGCACCGGCTGCGCAGCTCATCGTGCCGCCGAACGCGCTGGGACAGGTGCAGCGACTGTTCGGTCAGGATGAAGAGATCGACGTGGCGATGAGCGGGAGCTATCTGGGCTTCCGTGGTGCGAGCACCGAGGTATACAGCCGGCTGATCGAGGGAAGCTACCCGAACTACGAGCAGGTCATCCCGCGCGACAACGACAAGAATGCCGTGGTAGAGCGCGGAGCGTTGGAGTCCGCGCTACGCAGAATGGCCGTGGTGGCGAGTGATCAGACCCACCGCGTGCGTCTCCAGTTCAGTCAGAACCGCCTGCACCTCAACGTGCTGACGCCCGACTTGGGCGAAGGTAACGACGAGCTGGAGCTGCAGTACGAGGGTGAGTCGCTCGAGATCGGCTTCAACGCCAGCTATCTGCTGGAGATCTTGCGCTACATGCCGACTGCCGAGGTCAAGCTCACGTTCAAGGGTCCGGAGCGAGCCGCAACCATCGAGCCGGTGGGCGAGGAGGCGGCAGCGCAGGAATACCTGTGTCTCGTGATGCCGCTGAGGCTGCTGGACTAGCAGGTCGCTGGAAAACTACCGTGGGTCGTTGGTTACTCAGCGACCCTAAGGGGTGCGGAGCGGGGGAGGAGTGCAACTGGGCGGGCCAGCGGATTCAGCGCCTCGCTCGGGCGTAAGCCAGCAGCTCGGAGGCGGTGAAGAGGGCTATAACCGGTCGTCCGCGGGCGCTGAGGCGGGCGGCTCCGCCGGCCTCGCGATCCACCAACCCAAAGACGGCGACCACGGTTCCACCGGCCTCTTCCACCGCGCGAATCGCGCACAATCCGCTCTCTCCTGACGTAATCACGTCCTCGACGACGATCACGCGTGCCCCGCTGACGGACGCTCCTTCGATGGGGCGGCCGGTCCCGTGGTCCTTGGGGGATTTCCTGACCGCGAAAGCGTCCAGCGGCGCACCCGCCTGCCAGCTCGCATGCGCGATGGCGTAGGCGATGGGGTCGGCGCCCATCGTGAGACCGCCCACGAGGGTGGCCCCCAGGTCGAGGTCGCGAACGACGGCCAGTCCAATACGACCCACCAGCTCCTGGCCCTCCGCGCACATGGTCGTCCGGCGCGCATCTATGTAATACGACGAACGTTCGCCGCTGGAGAGGGTAAAATCCCCGAGTTCCAGCGAACGCTCCACCAGCAGGATCCGCAGCCGGTCTTTGTCGTCCATTACGACAGGATGTTCGGCGTGGAAACACGGCGTCAAGAGATGGCATCCAACAGGCTGACGTGCAGGAGGGGGATTCCGGGCTCCGGAGCGCTACTCGCGCTGAGCTTGGTGGTGGCGGCGTGCGGCGATGATGGGGTGTCGCCGGGCACGCTGCGGTTCGGGCAGTCGGGCGATATCCAGATCCAGGTGATCACGCCGTTGTTCGGGCGCGCCGGCCAGGTGAGCGAGCTGATTGTGTGGCGGTCGGCCGGCGCGTGGCAGCTCTTCGAGTCCATCGCGTACAGGAGCGTCACTCCCGGGTTCCGCGAGCCGATGATTACAGGTGACGAGCGACGTCGCGCGGCCCAGGGCACGGCATCGGCGTACGCGGAGCTGATCGCGCTGGTCAGCGAGACCGACGCGCTCAAGCTTGACGGAGTGGATGCCACGCTCGTCCCCACCTGCGAGGGAGCCAGCTCGAAAGTGATCCTGCGTCTGTACGACCAGCCGCGTGACGAGACCCGGGAGTGGCAACGCTGTGGTCACGGACCGCTAGCGTCCCTGACCCCGGAGGGGTCCGGACCGGACCCGGGCGCTGGCCGCGTGGTGAACGCGATGCAGCTCGTGCGCGAGTTCACGCTGGGGGCCGCGGCGCCTGTGTTGCCCACGTATCACCTGAGCGTCCCGTTCGGCACACTGGATCGGGGCAGCGATTCACGGTCCACCCAACGCACCCCGAAGGCGTGGGTCGGCGAGATCGCCCCGGATTCAACGCGACGCGAGCCGGCCGACTGGGCGCCGTTCTGGCGCGCGCATACGGGCAGGGACGTGGCGCCGCCGCCCGTCGATTGGGCGCGCGAGATGGTGCTGTTCGTGACGATGGGCCAGCGCTTCGAGGCGGGCGACAGCATCGAGGTGCGGCGAGTGCTCCCGGTCGGGGATGGCACGAACGTCGAGTTCATCAGAACGGCGCCCGGCAACTTCTGCTCGCCGGCCAGTCGCACGCACGTGCCGTTTCATCTGGTGGTGGCGCCGCTTACGACCTTGCCGATCCGATTCAGCGATCAGGGCGAAGAGCGCATCGCCTGCGGCTTTTGACTTCGATGCGCGTCCTCGCGGCGGCACAGCGCGCCGGCCCCAACGCGGCTAGCCCCATGACCCGGACAAGCGTCTAGGCTCGTATGTCCATCCGCCGCCAGTTCATCCTCGTCTTCGTGCTGTTCGCGCTAGCGCTGACGGCGTTGGGCGGGTGGGCGGCCTGGGCGGTGACGAGCCGCGTGCTCGAGAACGAGCTGGACGAGAAGCTCGTGCTCGTGGGCAGTGCGGCGGCAGCCGTCGGCCTCGAGGGCGATCTGGCCGTGGTGCTCGAGCCGGGGGATCTGGGTCTGGACATCTACCGCCAGCGACTGACGGACCTCAGCCGGTACGTGGCTGAAGCGTACATCTTCCGCCGGGACGGCACGCTCGTGGTATCGAGCGAGGGTGTCGAGCAGGCGCCGGTCGGCGCGCCGCTGCGTGCCATCGAGCCGTATACCGAGGAGCTGGGACGAGCCTGGTCCGCGGGACAGGCCACCACGCCGCTGTTCCAGGGTCTGGATGAGCGGCACTACAAGTACGGCTTCGTGCGCCTCGGCGAGAGCGACGCCATGCTCGCGGTCCTCATGCCGGCGGACTTCCTCGAGCCGCTGGCGAGCTTCCGGCGCACCGTCATCTACGGTTCGCTGGGGGCGGCGGTGATCGCTGTCCTGCTGGCGGTGGGGCTGGCCACGACGATCGTCAAACCCCTGGAGAGCCTGAGTCACGTGGCGCTGCGCATCCAGCGAGGCCGGCTGGACGAGGCCGTGGAAACCACGCGCGGCGACGAGATCGGTCGGCTGGCTCGGGCCATGGAGCGGATGCGGCGAGGGATTCTCGAGCGGGACGAGCAGCTGCGGCTCATGCTCTCGCAGGTCGCGCACGAGATCCGCAACCCGCTGGGCGGTGTCGAGCTGTTCGCCACCGCGGCCGCCGAGTCGGAGGATCCGGCGGAGCGGCGGCGAATGCTCGAGCGCGTGCGCACGGAGGTTTCCGCGCTCAACCGGATCATCGGCGACTTTCTCATGTTCGGGCGACCGAGAGCGCCCGAACCCACACGTCACGACATCCGGGGCCCGCTGCGGGAAGCGGCCGATCTGGCGCGCAAGGAGATCGAGGCCCGCAATGGTCATCTCGAGGTGGATCTCCCAGCCAGCGCGGTAGACGTGCGGGCAGACCCCGACCACATGAAGCGCGTGGCGCTGAACCTGCTGCGCAACGCGGGCCAGTGGGGCACGCGGGTGGCGCTCGGCCTCGTCAAGCGGGACGGAGAGGTGGTGATCTCGGTTCAGGACGATGGGCCGGGTGTTCCGGCCGAGATTCGAGACCGAATCTTCGAGCCCTTCGTGAGCGGCAAGGAAAAGGGCGCTGGCCTGGGACTCGCCATCGTACGCAGCCTCGTGGAAGCGAACGGCGGCCGCGTCGAGCTGGTTCAGCGCAACTCTGGCGCTGGCGGAGTCGGCCAGGGCGAGGACGCCGGCCGGGCGAGGGCGGGGAGCCGTAATGAAGCCCGTAGGGAGGCCGTAAGTGGGAACCGGCGTCCGGAGGCGAACGCCAATGTTGGGAAGGGTGCGGAGTTCAGGGTATATTTCAAGGCGGTAGGCGAATAAGGGAATCCAAGACCGAAACGACATGTCCGACATACTGATCATCGACGATCACGACTCCATGCGGGAGGGTCTCGAGCTTCTGCTGCGCCGCCGCGGCCACCGGACCACATCGGCGGAGGGCGGCGGTCGGGGTCTCGAGCTACTGCGCGAGCGCGGCGCGGATCTGGTCATTACGGACCTGAAGATGGCGCCGCCGGACGGGATCGACGTTTTGCGCCAGGCGCGCCAGATCGCTCCCGAGACGGACGTGCTAGTGATCACGGCGTACGGCTCGATCGAGCGCGCGGTCGAGGCGATGAAGCTGGGCGCCGTGGACTTCATCACCAAGCCGTTCTCCTCCGAGGAGTTCGCGATCAAGGTGGAGCGGCTGCTGGCCGATCGCGCGGAGCGCGAGGCGCTCCAGCGCGAGAACGCGGCCCTGCGCGTCGAGAACACGTACCTACGCGAGGAGATCGACTCCCGCTACGGCGAGATCGTCGGCGCCTCCCCCCCCATGGAGAGTCTGTTCCGCTGGATCGAGCGCGTGGCCCGCAGCGACTCGACCGTGATGATCTACGGGGAATCGGGGACGGGGAAAGAGCTGGTCGCGCGGGCCATTCACGCGCGCTCGGGCCGGCACGCCGGCCCGTTCATTCGGGTGAATTGCGGGGCGCTGCCGGAGACGCTGCTGGATTCCGAGATGTTCGGGCACGAGAAGGGTGCGTTCACGGGGGCGGAGCGCCGCCGGCGAGGTCGTTTCGAGCTGGCGCACGGGGGGACTCTCTTCCTGGATGAAGTGTCGACCATCTCGCAGACTACGCAAGTGCGGCTGCTGCGAGTGCTACAGGAGCGCGAGATCGAGCGAGTAGGCGGCGAGGAGACGATTCCCGTGGATGTGAGGATCATCGCCGCCACGAATGCGCCGCCCGACGAGCTGATCTCGAGCGGGAGCTTGAGGGAGGATCTCTTCTACCGCCTGCACGTCGTGCCGATCACACTGCCGCCGCTGCGAGCGCGGAAGGACGACACGGCGCATCTGGTGCGTCACTTCATCCAGAAGCTGAGAGAGCGAACGGGTTCGAGGGTGACCGGCGTCACAGCTGGTGCGCTGGAGCGGCTGATGTCGTATAACTGGCCGGGCAACGTGCGCGAGCTGGAGAACGTGGTGAAGAACCTCTGCCTGATGACCGAGGAGGTGG
Source organism: Gemmatimonadota bacterium (assembly GCA_016209995.1). GTDB lineage: Bacteria > Gemmatimonadota > Gemmatimonadetes > Longimicrobiales > Gaopeijiaceae > JACQVC01. The sequence continues at coordinate 74 of JACQVC010000276.1, read as the reverse complement.
AGATCGACGCCCATCTCCTGGGCAGCCTGCTGCGCCCCGAGGCCCAGGGCGTTAGCTCCCCGGCCAAGGTAGCC
>JACQVC010000272.1 GCA_016209995.1 Gemmatimonadota bacterium | reverse complement strand
TCCCAGCCCCATGCGTGTCAAGATCGGGATGAGCAGAATGACCAGGAGGTCCTGGAGCAGCAGCACCCCAAGCACCAGACGTCCGAACGGCTCGAAGATCTGTCCGCGCGATCGCAGCAGGCGCACGACCACAAGGGTCGAGCTGGCGGCCAGCGCGAACGCGAGATATACGGACGTGGTGGCGTCAAAGCCCAGGGCGAGCGCGGCGATTCCACCGGCGAGTGCCAGAACGCCAAAGTGTGCGAGACCCACCCGCAGCGCCGCCGGACCCTGAGGCCCGAGCCGGCGTGGGTTCAGCTCCAGCCCCGCCACGAACACGAGCACCGTGACGCCCAGCACCACCCCATCCTGGAGCACCTCGGCCGGCGCGAAACCCGTCAAGCTCAACGCCATGCCGGCCAGCATCAGGAGAGGAACGGCAGGCAGCCTGAGCCAGCGCGCGAGCCCCAGGGCCGCCGCCGCGGTCAGCAGCAGCGTGGCGATCCCGATCATGGGGCCAGCACCCCCTGCCGTCGCAGCGCCTCCAGGATTCTGCGCAGCGCCGAGTTCTTCGAGATGATGAGGTGCCCCACCCCGATCTCACCCAGATCTTCCTCCACAGATCGATCGAACGCGTGGATGCTGGCAGGCACGCCAAGCGTACGGCAGCGGTGTGCGAGCAGCGCATTCGTGTCTTCGATCTGGAGCGCGGAGACGAGCAGCTTCGCCTCCGTGACGTGCGCCTCCTCGAGCACGGACAAGTACTCGACGTTCCCGAGCAGCGTGGCGCAGGGCAGGTCGAGCAGCTTGCGCGGATCGGTGTCGACGGCCAGCACCTTCTCCCCGCGCTCGACCAGACGGTGCACCAGCCGACGACCGAGAGCGTTTATCCCGACCGCGATGATGTGATTACGCTGAGGAGGGGGCGGCGCTTCGTCGTCGACCTGGCGCGCCCGAAAGGGCTTGAGCACCCCCCATCTCTTCGTCACCGCATAGATCTGATGGTTGTAAAGGATCATGTACGCCGAGGCCACGAACGTGACCAGGCCCACCACCGCGATCACGGAGAGCACCGATTCGTCCACCAGCCCGGCGCTGAGTCCCAGGGCCGCGAAGATGAAAGAAAACTCGCTGATCTGAGCAACCGTGACTCCCGCAAGGAACGACGTGCGCTCCGAGTACCCGAGCCAGGCGATGAGGATGATGAAGATCAGGGGATTGCCGACCAGCACGAACAGCGAGAGCGCGGTCGCGGCCTGCCATTGCGCGGCCGCCGCGTCCAGCTCGAGCTGCACGCCGAGTGAGACGAAGAACACGGCAATGAAGAAGTTCATCAGTGGATGCACACGACGGCGCAGATCGTCGTTGAACGGCAGCTGGGCGAGGCTCACGCCGGCCAGAAACGCGCCGATCTCGAGCGACAAGCCGAGTGCCTCGGCGGCCAGCACCAGCAGGAAGCACCAGCATAAGCCCCAGATGAAGAGGATCTCGGCCGTGCCGGCCACCCACCCGAAGACCCGCGGCAGCACGTAGCGCGATGCGGCCACCGCGCCGAGAAGGAGCACGCCCATCCCGGCAAAGGCGAGGACGATGTCACTCAGAATGTCCAGCACTCGGGTAGACTGGCCGCCCGCGAGCCCGGCCAAAAGCGTGAGCACGACGATTACCACCAGATCCTGGACCAGGAAAATGCCCACGGCGATGCGTCCGTAGAGGGAGTGCAGATCTCTCTTCTGATCCAGCAGCTTTACCACCAGCACTGTGCTGCTGAACGTGAGCGCCGTGCCGATGAAAATGGACGCGGTGAGATCGAAACCCAGGAGCAGGGCCAGACCCAGACCGCCGCCGGCGGTGAACACCACCTGCCCGAGGCCGGCCACGAGCGCCACCTTGCCCACTTCCCGGATTCGCCGCAGGCTCAGCTCGAGTCCGACGATGAAGAGCAGCAGCGCGATTCCGACGTCGGAGATCAGTTCGACGGACTGCGTTACTTGGATCACTCCGGTCAGTGGCCCAAGGGCCAGGCCGGCCAGGATGTAGGCCACGATCGAGGGCATGCGCCCAAGCCGCGCCACGATCACGAATGCGGCCGCGGCAGTGACGATGACGCCGAGATCGCGCAGGAGGGTGAGATCACTCATGGCTCGAAAGTGGCAGGATTGGCTCGTTGTGGCTATCCGGCAGCCAAGTTAGCTTAGATCATACCGGTAATTCGCACGCACAGACCGACTTGAGCCGGAGTATGGCGGAGAAAACCACGACCGCGTATGCGCCCGCGGCGGTCGAATCGAAATGGCAGCGCCGCTGGGAACAGCGTGGCACCAACCTGTTTACCGACCAGGCGTTACGCGACCCGCGCGACCCGTTCTACAACCTGATGATGTACCCCTATCCGTCCGCGGAAGGGTTGCACGTGGGCAACATCTACGCATTCACGGGCGCCGACGTGCACGGCCGCTACTGGCGGCTGCGCGGCAAAACCGTCTTCGAGCCGATCGGGTTCGATGCCTTCGGAATCCACTCGGAGAACTACGCGCTCAAGCTGGGCGTCCACCCGCTGGACCTGATTCCCCGCAACATTGCCAACTTCACGCGGCAGCTCAGGCGGATCGGGGGGATGTTCGACTGGAACCATACCGTCGATACCACCGATCCGCTGTACTACAAGTGGACGCAATGGATCTTCGTTCAGCTCTACAAGGGAGGATTGGCGGAGCGCAAGAAGGCGCCGGTCAACTGGTGCCCGTCCTGCAAGACCGTGCTCGCCAACGAGCAGGTCATCGCGGGTCGCTGCGAGCGCTGCGAGACGGTCGTCGAGCTGCGCTACATCGAGCAGTGGTTCTTCAAGATCACGCAGTACGCGCAGCAACTGCTGGACAATCTGCAGCACATCGACTGGTCCGAGAGCACCAAGCGGCTGCAGGAGAACTGGATCGGGCGCAGCGAGGGCGCCGATCTCGTGTTTCCTCTCGCGGATCCCGGTGCCCGCGCGGCAGCGGGCAGTGGCGTACGCTTCAACGCGGACCGTGAGGCGCTGCGCGTCTTCACGACACGGCCCGACACGATTTTCGGCGCCACCTACATGGTTCTGGCGCCGGAGCATCCGCTCGTGGATAGGGTCACCAGTCCCGAACACCGCTCCGAGGTCGAGGCCTACCGGCTCCAGGCCCAGCAGACCGACCTGGTCACACGGCGCAAGGCCGAGAAGCAGAAGACCGGCGTGTTCACGGGCGGCCATTGCATCAACCCGGCCACCGGCCGCGCGATCCCGATCTGGATCGCCGACTACGTACTGATGGAGTACGGGACCGGCGCCATCATGGCCGTGCCCGGTCACGACGAGCGCGACTTCGAGTTCGCGGCCGAGTTCGGGCTGCCCATCGTGAGAGTCGTAGCCGGACCCGGCGACACGGCCGAATCGCCGTTCGCGGCGGCGTACGTCGGAGACGGAGCGCTCGTCCACTCCGGCCGCTTCGACGGCATGGCGGTCGAGCCGGCGAAGCGCGCCATCGTCGACTGGCTGGCCGAGCAAGAGCTGGCCGAACATCGCGTGCACTATCGCCTGAACGACTGGTGCATCTCGCGCCAGCGATACTGGGGGCCACCCATCCCGGTCATCTACTGTGACGCGTGCGGCGCTCTGCCGGTGCCGGAGAACCAGCTTCCGGTCGAGCTTCCCTACGTCGACGACTTCCGGCCCCACGAGTCCGGCGTGAGCCCGCTGGCGCGCGTCGAAGGCTGGTACCGGACCACGTGTCCGGAGTGCGGCGGTGAGGCGCGCCGGGAGACCGACGTATCCGACACGGTCCTGGACAGCTCGTGGTACTTCCTGCGCTATCCGTCCGCGGCGAAGAACGACGTGCCGTTCGACGCCGATCTGACGCGAACCTGGTTGCCCGTAGACAGCTACATCGGCGGCAACGAGCACGCCGTGCTGCACCTCCTCTACGCGCGCTTCATCACGATGGCGCTGCACGACATGGGGCACCTCGACTTCGCCGAGCCCTTCACGAAGTTCCGAGCGCACGGGCTCATCATCCGCGAGGGCGCCAAGATGTCGAAGAGCCGCGGCAACGTGATCATTCCGGACGAGATCATCGAGCGCTACGGCGCGGACACGTTCCGGCTCTACCTGATGTTCCTGGGTCCGTTCGAGCAGGGTGGCGACTACCGGGACGAAGGTATCCAGGGGCCGCACGGATTCCTGCACCGCTTGTGGGACACGGTGATGCCGGTGGACCAGCTCGAGGAAGGGGAGCCGGAGCCCGAGATCGAGCGCAAGCTGCACACGACGATTCGCCAGGTCACCGAGCAGGTCGCGGACCTGCAGTACAACACGGCCATCGCCGCATTGATGGAGTACTTGAACCTCGTGCGCGCGGGGGGTCGCCGGGCCCGCCGCAGCGAAGTCGAGTCGCTGGTTCTGCTGATCGCGCCTTTCGCGCCGCACCTAGCCGAAGAGCTGTGGGAGCGACTGGGTCACGAGGGTGGGCTCTTCGAGCACGCGAGCTGGCCCGCGTTCGACCCGGATAAAGCTCGCCATGACACGGTCGAGATCGCGGTCCAGGTGAACGGTAAGCTGCGGTCCGTGGTTTCGCTGCCGGCGGGAAGCAGCCAGGATGAGGTCGTGCGTGTCGCTCGCGCCGATGACCGCATCCGACGCTACCTGGACGAGGGCTCGGTCCGCCGCATCGTTTTCGTGCCGGATCGCTTGCTCAACGTGGTCGTCTCAGAGAGGGGGTAGCCATGGCGAACATACGAGGAGCCTACCCGGGCGGCCCCGGGCGGCACGACGACGAAAACGAGCCCCTGCAACCGCCGGAGGGTTTGCTCGAGCACGGGGAGCAGGTCGAGGAGCGGCGCGTGGAGGCGGCGCAGTCGCATCGCAGCCGTAAGCGCCGGCGCCGCGCGGCCGCGCTGATCGGTGGCGCCATTGTGCTCGCCGGCGGCATGGGTGTGTGGCTGGGCATCCGCAGCCGGCAGACGGCGGAAGAGATCGCCACGGAAGAGAAGCGCCAGAGCCAGGAAGAGGCGCTGGAAACGCTGATCCGCGAGGAGCGCGAGCGCGTGCTCAACGAGCTGTGGCGCATGGAGGGCGCCGAACGCGCTCCCCGGCCGCCCCAGCCCGCCCCGCCCCCGCAGCCCTAGCCACAGCGAAACGCAGAGGGATCACGCCATGACCGATGCAGCAGCTCGACTCGGCTGGGCGCAGCTGCGGCGCTACGATGACAGCGCAGCCTCCGTGCTCATCGTCGACGACGATGATGCGGTTCGCCGTCCCCTTGAGCGGCTGATCAAGCAGTTCCGCTACGAGGTGAAGTCGGCCGGCTCCGCGGAGGAGGCCTACTACTGGCTGGACTCGACACGCTTCGAGGCCATGCTCCTGGACATACAGCTCCCCCGCATGAGCGGAGTCGAGATGCTGAAATGGGCGCTCGGCAAGGATCCGGAGCTCTCCGTGATCATGCTGACGGGACTCGACGACCCGCGCATCGCCATCGAATGCATGCAACAGGGCGCGCGCACGTATCTGATCAAGCCGGTCGAGAGTGAGTTCTTGCGTCTGGCCTTGCAGGACGCGATCGCGCTGCGCCAGATCCTCATCGAGCGGAACGACGGGCTCGCGCGGCCCTAGCGCGCGAGCGACCGCCGTCGGACTCGGTAGGTTGCTGAAGGCCCGGAGCCAGAAAAGGTGGGGTGGGGTGAGAGGCCGGCCGGGCGCTAACCATAGCGAATCGTGACGGAGCTCGAGGTTCTCGCGTTAGCGGTCATCCTGGTGCTGGGCATCGGCGCCCAGTGGCTCGCCTGGCGCTTTCACCTTCCCTCGATTCTCCTGCTGCTGGTTCTCGGGTTCCTGGCGGGCCCGCTGACCGGGTTCCTCGATCCGGACCGCCTGTTCGGACCCCTGCTGCTGCCCCTGGTTTCCGTGTCGGTCGCCATCATTCTGTTCGAGGGCGGGCTCGGCCTGCGCTTCTCCGAGCTGAGGGGCGTGGGACGGGTGGTGCGGAACCTGGTCAGCGTGGGCGTGCTCGTGACGTGGGCGGCCACGACGGTCGCGGCCTACCTGTTGCTGGGGCTCACCCTCGATCTTGCGCTGCTGCTCGGCGCCATCCTCGTAGTCACGGGCCCGACGGTCATCATTCCGTTGCTTCGCCACGTGCGACCGGCCGGACGCGTCGGGGCCATTGCCCGGTGGGAAGGGATCGTGAACGATCCTATCGGCGCGATCCTGGCCGTGCTCGTGTTCGAGGCGATTTTCGCCGGCGGTTTCGGAGCGGCGACGACTCGCACGCTGCTCGGCGTGCTCAACGCAGCGGTTGCCGGAGTGGGCACGGGAATCGCCGGCGCGGCGGTCCTGATCCTGGTCATCCGCCGCCACCTCATGCCGGACTTTCTCCTGAACCCGGCCGCGCTCACCACGCTGCTCGCCGTGGTCGCGGTCTCCGATGGCTTCCAGGCCCAGTCGGGGCTGCTGGCCGCGACGGTCATGGGTATCGCGCTGGCGAACCAGCGTCTCGCCAACGTGGCGCACATCGCGCACTTCAAGGAGAGTCTGCGCGTGCTGCTTCTCGGTGGGTTGTTCGTGGTGCTAGGCGCGCGCTTGCAACCCACCGACCTGCTGTTCATCGACGCATCCAGCGTGCTGTTCGTGGCCATCCTGATGCTCGCGGTGCGGCCGCTGGCCGTGGCGATCAGTACCCGGCGCTCACCCCTGACCCGCAGCGAGAGGTTGTTCCTCGTCTGGAT
>JACQVC010000305.1 GCA_016209995.1 Gemmatimonadota bacterium | reverse complement strand
CTTGTAGCCCGCAGCGCGGCCAGTGCCGAGGTCTCGTCCATACTTAAGGTTAGCGGCTCAGATCGATTGTGGTTCTCATGGGAAGCCAGGTTGTACGATCGAAGTGCCGTAGCGTTCCCATGACGACGATATCGGAGCGCGCACGGGCCGGCAACGCGGCTTCCTGGAATCTTTCCGGGATCTAATACCGTTACCGTCTCTGACGTGAGAGAGGCTATGAGTGCGGCCGTCTGGATGTTGTGGTTGATCTCGCTCGTGGCGGTCGGCGTCGGGATGTGGTGGTGGTCCGCCCAGCGATCGCGTGCGCGGCTCCGGCGGACGGTCCAAGCGGCGGCCGAGCGGGTCCGTCGCGGCGTGGCGGGGGTGTCGGCCGGCGGGGAGGACCCGTGGCTGCCGGAGCTGGACCTGCTGCGTGACGCCGTCGTGGTGGGCTATGTACCGCGGGGCGCGGAGGCGCTGCAAACGGCGAAGGCCGCGGTGGCGCGTGTCTCGGACTACCTGGAGGCCATGGCGGCCAGGCCGCTGCGCGCCGCTTTGTCGGCGGCGCCAGCCGGTGCGCGGCCCGCGCTCCAGCGCGTGATCGACGCGCTCGACGACATTCGCATGCACAGGACGACGGAGCGGCTCGACTTGAAGTCCCATGACCTGCGCCAGGTCCTGCAGGAAGTGGTGGATGAATTCGCGAGGGACAGTCGCGCGATTGTGAAGCTAGCCGCCCCAAACTCGCCGGTGCGCGTCAAGCTCGACAAGGAGGCGCTGAAAGACGCGACGTACCTGGTCTTGCTGAACGCCGAGCAGTTTTCCGAAGCGAAACCGGTGGAGGTGCGAGTCACTACGGAGGGCTCGGTGACGCGCATTGTAATCCGGGACCGTGGGCCAGGGTTCAGTGCCGCGGCGCTGGAGCGCGGCCTCGCGCCGTTCTTCACGACGGAGGACACGGCGCTGGGGTTGGGACTCAGTCACGCCTTGGCGGTCATACTCGCCCATCGCGGAGATCTTCGACTCGCGAACGCCGAGGGCGGCGGCGCCCAGGTCGAGATCACGCTGCCGCTCGAGGTTCGCTGACGGTCAGCCCGGGGGGAGGCGGCGAGCCAACTCGCGTCCAGCGCGGTACACACCCCACCCTATGCCTGCGCCGAGCGAGACCGCGGTTCCCACCGTCAGGATGGGGAGCACCGCGAACGGCAGGCCGGCGACCGTGCCCGCGGCACCGGCCACCCAGGGAGCCGCCGGATCCGTCACCGCATCGACGTAGCGCAGTCTGCTCAGGACGAAGCGCTTCGTTCCCAGGTATCCGCCCACTATCGCCGCCAGGGAAGCCAGAACACTCAGCATCGGAAGCTCCCTTCAAGTCATTTTCCGCACAAGTCCGACATGCTCACATCACTACGAAAGTACAGCCACGGTCGATTCAAGGCAGATATCCCACCACATGATACAGCATGAGATACACGATGATTCCCGTGACGGAGACATACATCCAGGCGGGGAATGTCCAGCGAGCGATGCGCGCGTGAGTGCCGAAGCGGCGCCGCCGCACGAGGTAAAGCAGCCGGAGGACTACTGGAACGATGAGCGCCGCCAGGACCATGTGAGACAGGAGAAGGGTCAGGTAGAACGTCCGAATCAGCCCGGTGCCCGCGAAACTGTGGGCGCCGGTGAGCGAGAAGCGAGTGATGTAGGAGACCAGGAAGAGCGTCGAGGCGGCGACAGCCCCGAGCATGAAGGCCCGGTGCCGGTGGACCTGGTGGCGGCGGATGGAGCGATAGCCGAGGACGAGCAGGATGGCGCTGGCGAAATTGAGGGTCGCGTTGAGCGGAGCCAGGATGGCGCCGATCGCTTCCGCACTCATGGGCCGGCGGCGGCCACGCGTTGGGGGGCTACGCCGTGACCGGGGGCTCCCGAGGGCGTGGCGCCGGCCGCGGGCACAAGGGCATAGACGGCGGCTGCCGCCGGCAATGAAACCAGGACGGCGGCGATCCCGGTGTGGGCGCTGACCCAGGCAACTGCCAGGCCGGTCACCACAGACTGCAGTCCGACCGCGATTTGCGCCAGGACACCCGTCGCCAGGCCCGCGGCGATCAGGCGAAAGCGCGCCGACGGAGCCTGCCACAGGTGGATCGCGTAGGCCAGAGCCGCCAGCGCCACCACGACGGCGAACGCTCGGTGCGTGAAGTGGAGCACCACGAGGGGATGCTCGAGCGGCGGGATCCACTGGCTGTAGCACGTGGGTACGTCCGGGCAGGCCAGGCCGGCATCCGCATGGCGGACGGCCGCCCCCAGCAGGGACTGCAGGTACATGAGCGCGGCCGTCACGATCCCGCCTACACGCACGGATTCGGCGGCCTCCGCGGGAAGATCTCGTATCGGCCACGAGGGTGAGGTGACAATGGTGAGCCCCACAACCAGCACGAGGAACGCCAGGGCAAGGCCGAGGTGCGCGATGGAAACTGCGTCAGGCAGTCTCAGCAGCACGGTTACGCCTCCGAGCACGGCCTGTACGATGAGCCCGGCGAAGCCGACCAGCGCCCAGCGCCGCACGGATGGACGTGCGACCTCGTTTCGCCAGGTCAGCACGGTGGCCCCCGCCATCAAGACGAGGACGGCGCCGGCGACGAGCCTGTGCGTGTGCTCGTAGACGACACCGCCCGTCATCGCCGGCATCAGGGAACCGAAGCAGGTGGGCCAGTCCGGGCAGGCTAGACTCGATTCGGTGGCGTGAACGACGCTCCCGAGGATCAGGAGTGCCAGCGTAACGCCGGCCGTGGCCGCTAGCGTGAGGTGGTGTGCGGCGCGTCGGGTCGCGACTGTGGTTCCGTTCATGTGTATTTCCAGACGGCGGCCGGGACCCGCCGTTTGATGTCGTCACGGGTCGTCATATCTTAGGCCCGGCCATCGGCAGCCGCTAGCGCACCTCGGCCATGGGAATCGAGATGGCGCGCGTTCGAGATACAACGATCAGAACCATCGGCTTTCTGCGGCGCATGGCGCCGCGGGTGAGACCGCACGCGGGCAAGGTAGCCGGTGCGATAGCCTTGCTGCTGTTGAGCACGTCCATCGGGCTCCTCTTCCCACAGGTCGTGCGCAGGCTGCTGGACGCCGCCTTCCTGGCCGGGGACGCCGGCCTGCTGAACCGGGTGGCCCTGGGGTTGCTGGGTCTCTTCCTGGTGCAGGCGATCTCGAACTTCGGGCAGAGCTATCTCACGGCTTCGACCTCCGAGCACGTGATCGCCGGGGTGCGGCGTGACCTCTTCTCGCATCTTGTCCACCAGCCGCCCGGGTTCTACGAGGTCCGGCGAGTGGGCGAGTTGTCGTCGCGGATCGCGTCCGATGCTGCGCTGGTACAGGACATTCTGCGGTTCGGGATCGCCGAGATCCTGCGTCAGGGCCTTTATCTGCTGGGCGCCCTGGTGCTGTTGACGATCACGAACCCGCGGCTCACGCTCGTGACGCTGACCACGATGCCGTTCGCCGTCGGCGTGGGCTTTTTCTTCGGCCGGCGGGTGCGTCGAGCCAGCGCCCGCGTGCAGGACCGGCTGGCCTCCGCCGTATCTCGCGCGGAGCAGGTGTTCACGCAGATCCGTACGGTGCAAAGCTTCACGCGCGAGGACGTCGAGGCGCAGCGCTTCGGCGGCGAGATCGACGAGGTGCGGCGGGGCGGCCTGCAGCGAGGCGTAGCTCGCGCTACGCTGACGGGTGCGGTCACCTTCGCGGCGTTCGGTGCGATCGCGATGGTGCTGTGGGAGGGCGGCCGTCTGGTTCTGGCCGGCGCGCTCTCGCCCGGCACGTTAGTGGCGTTTCTGCTCTACGCCGTCACGATCGGCGGCGCCATCACGTCTCTGGCGGGGTTCTGGGGCAGCCTTCAGGAGGCGACGGGCGCGGCATCGCGCATCTTCGAGCTGCTGGACACGCCGTTCGCGCTGGAGGATCCCGCGAATCCGGTGCCGCTGCCACGGCCGGTGCGCGGCGCCGTAGTCTATCGAGATGTTCACTTCCGCTACGGGCCGGACCTCCCCCTGGTGCTGCGCGGCATCGACGTCGAGATCGAGCCCGGCGAGAAGGTGGCCCTGGTCGGCAGCTCGGGCGCTGGCAAGAGCACGCTGGTATCGCTGCTGCCGCGATTCTTCGACGTCGAGCGCGGCAGCGTGCGGTTGGACGGAGTCGACGTGCGGCGGCTGGCGCGCAAGGAGCTGCGCGGCGTGATCGGTCTGGTGCCGCAGGAGCCGATGCTGTTCGCAGGAACCATACGGGAAAACCTGCTGTACGGACGGCCCGACGCATCCGCCGGCGAGGTGGAAGCGGCCGCGCGAGCCGCGCACGCCCATGAGTTCATTGCAGCGCTGCCCCGCGGCTACGACGAGCTGGTGGGCGAGCGCGGGATCACGCTGAGCGCTGGGCAGCGGCAGCGGATCGCCATCGCGCGCGTGCTGCTCAAGCAGCCCGCCGTGCTGATCCTGGACGAGGCGTCGAGCAGCCTGGACGCCGAGAGCGAGGCCCTGGTACAGGATGCGCTGGACCAGCTGATGCAAGACAGAACGACGCTGATCATTGCGCATCGACTGTCCACGGTGTTGCGGGCCCAGCGCATTCTCGTGCTCGACGGCGGGCGCATCGTGGACGACGGCGTACACCACGAGCTGCTGCTCAGGAGCGACCTGTACGAGCGGTTGTACCGCCGTCAGTTCGACGAAGCCATGGCCTCCGGCGTGGCGGCGCCGACCGAGCTGGGCGATGCGTAGGACCAACCCGTGAGCTTCCTGCGCGCGTGGCGGCGCCCGGTACGGACCATCCGGCGTGCGGTCTATCGCCTGGTGCCGAAACGATCGAAGACGCCGGGGCTCCCGCCCGGCACGCTGGTGTACACGGGGGTTCAGCGAGTCGAGCGGCCGCGGATCTCGGTGATCGAGTACGACGAGAATCGCCTCGAGCAGCAGGTCGTCGAAAGCGTGGAGGACTGCTTTCCCTTTCTAGACAGTCCCACCATCACCTGGATCAACATCGACGGACTGCACGACATCGGTCTGATCGCGCAGCTCGGGCACAAGGTGGACCTCCACCCGCTGGTCCTCGAGGACATCGTGAGCGTCGGGCAGCGGCCCAAGCTGGAGGATTACGAGAAGTACCTCTTCATAGTGCTGCGGATGCTCGAGTACAACCAGGCGGAGGAGCGGATCGATTCCGAGCAGTTCTGCCTCATTCTCGGCGCCGGCTGGGTGATCTCGCTGCAGGAGAGGGCGGGGGACATTCTCGACCCGCTGCGGGAGCGGATCCGACAGAACAAAGGGCCCATCCGCAAGATGGGCGCCGACTACCTGGCGTACTCGATCATCGACACCGTGGTGGACCATTACTTCTCGATCCTGGAGAAGCTGGGCGACCGGATCGAGGACCTCGAGGAGAACGTAGTGAGCGATCCGACGCCGGAAGTGCTCCGGGAGGTGCACCATGTCAAGCGAGAAGCACTGGCGCTGCGCAAGGCGGTGTGGCCGCTCCGGGAAGTGGTGGGGGCGCTCGAGCGCGGAGAATCGGAGCTGATCGCGCCGCCCACACGGCTCTTCCTGCGAGATGTCTACGACCACACGATCCAGGTGATCGAGACCGTCGAGACGCTGCGGGACGCGGTGGGTGGTATGACGGATCTGTACCTTTCCACGGTGAGTAACCGCATGAACGAGAT
>JACQVC010000304.1 GCA_016209995.1 Gemmatimonadota bacterium | reverse complement strand
GCGACGTTCCAGTCGCCATCCCAGTTCCGGTTGAATCCGCCACCGCCGCCTCGCATCGCCCGCGGGCCCCCCGCTCCGCCGCCACCACCACCGAAGCCACCTCCACCCTCCTGGATCACCTGGCCGTCGTACTCGATCCCGAGCGGGTTCGTCCCGAAAACGTACCCGTTCTGCTGATCGAGGTACGTGTCGAGCACCACGACGAACGCGTCGCTGTCGTCGATCTCAGAGTCGCGCAGCCGCTCGCCGAGCACGACGTCCTCCGGCGGTTGGTACAACCAGGCGCCGATGTAGAGCGCCTCCTCATCGAAAAGGATCTTCACCTCGGTGCCCTGTGAGACCGGGCGTCCCTCAACCGGCTCTTGCTGCACGAACCCGCCCAGTGCCTCGCCGGTGGTCCAGGCCCGATCGTCCAGAACACCATCGATCACGGGCGAGGTATTGACGCGCAGCGCCGTGGCCAGGGGCACGCCCCGTGCCTCGGCCGCATCGCTGGCCATTCCCTGCTGCTGCGCGGCCGCGGGCGCCGCTGCGCACAACAGCACGGCGGCAGCGACCGCCAGCCATGCACCCAGCCTCTGGCCGCCATTGCAACGGGAGCGACATGGCCTGACGCCGCGGCGTAGGACTGTGAGGTCGTCGTACCACTGACAAGCGCTGCGCATCGGGATATTCCTCTCGGTTCTTCTTGCCTACTCTCGAGACTGTCGCCCCGGCGTATGGACGGAAACTATTAATCATATCGCTCCGGGGGCTCGCCACCAAGTCAGAGGATCGTAAAGGCCGACCATCGGGGCAGGTCCCGGCCACTGGAGGGGCATGCCGCCGTGCCCCAGACAGAGCCCCCCCGGCCACGACGCTCGAATGCGACCGTCCTTCCGGCCGGGAGCACTAGGGCAACAGCGGCGCCCGCGGAATCTTCTCGTCGCGAATGGCCGCTTGCCACGCGAACGCGGCCAGCACGATCGCGGACTGCTTCACGTCCGCTTCGCTCGTGCGCTCGAAGAAGTCCGTGTTCGTGTGATGCGTGCGCACATCGTAGTCCACGTAGTCCTTGAGCGTGGTGAAGCCCGGCAGTCCGATGCGCGTGAAGTTCAGGTGGTCCGTACTGCCGATGGGGTCCATGACGTTGCGCTTGACGCCCAGGTCGCGGAGCGGCTCGAGCCAGGCATCGAAGATGGCTTTCGCGGCGGCGTTCTCCTGCGCGTAGAAGCCGTAGGTCGCGCCCGTGCCCGGATCATCGTTGAAGTAGACGGAGAACGCTGCGCGCGCCGCGGCATTCGCGTCCCCGACCAGGTTGCGCTCGACCCAGGCGCGCGCGCCCAGGAGTCCCTGCTCCTCGCCAGCCCACAGGGCGAAGCGGATCGTGCGGCGAGGCCGCGCGCCGATGGCCGTGAGGATGCGCGCCGCCTCGAGCACGGCTACGGAGCCGTCCGCGTTGTCCGTGGCGCCAGTCGCGGAATGCCAGGAGTCCAGGTGCCCGCCGATCATCACCACCTCGTTGCGCAGCGCGGGGTCCGTCCCCGGGATCTCGGCCAGGATATTGTAACCGTTGCGATCCGTTTCGTGGTAGCGCGTCTCCATCCCGATGCGAAGCCGAATCGGCGTTCCGCTCTCGAGGATGCGTACGATCAGGTTGTAGTGCTCACTGGCCAGCACGATCGAGGGTGTGGCATCGTTCGCCGTGCCGCGGTTCCCCGTGACGAAGATCGTGCCATGCTGCCCCTGGTTGGGGCGAAGCACGACGCCCGCGCCGGCCTCCTGGAGCAAGGGCCGCATATCGTTGAGTGCTGTCGGGCCCTGGCTGCTCACGCCCCCCGGTGCGCCGATACGGACGCGCTGATCGGTATCGCCGGGCTGGAGCCGGTCGGCCGTGATGAACCGCGTCTGCGGCGGCTGCGCCAGCACGATCGCGCCGCGCAGGCGCTGAGCCATCGCCTGGATTTCGCCCGCCGCTTTGTCACCGAGATAGACCGGCGGGCCCTCGAGAACGCCGCGGGTCGAGGGGCTCCACGCGTCCGGATAGCCGCTGAGCGGGAAGTACCACGGCTCGATCATCTCGAGGGTCAGCCTCTCGAGCGTCCAGCCGCGACCGAAGTCGAACGCCTCGAGCCGCGGGTTGCTCAGTCCCCAGCTCGCCAATCGGTCCCTCGCCCATTCCGCCGCCTGCCGATGGGCTGGGGTAGCGGTCAGACGCGGCCCGATCACGTTGGCCAGGTGGCTGTACATGGCGGGCGCCTGCGAGCGATCCAGCCCCTCCGCACGGATGCGCGCGATCGTCGCGCGGTCCACGGGCTCGGCGCGGCCGGGCTGCTGTGCGGCCGCCGGCAACGGTGTCACGGTCAGCAGCGCGAGTGCGAGCATCCGGAGAGTCATGACAGGCTCCTCGTTGGGTTGGACCAGAGGTGTGCCTCAGTCTAGCGCGTGAAGTTATGCCTAGCCACCCAGTGGCGAGTTTCGCCAGGTGTCCGGCGGCCAAAGTCTCACGCGCAGGTCGCAGAGATAACAGAGAGCCAGCGGAGTCTAGGTCATATTTCTACCCTCCGCGGGCTCTACGTCTCCTCGGCGTTCTCCGCGTGAAACCGGTAGTTTGCTTCCCTGAACCCTGATGGAAAACGCTGGCCCATTGGCAGGCTTTGCACGTAGATTCCTGGCACTCCGCCAGCGCGCTCTTCCCAGACGTCATGGACGTCGAAGACCCTTGAGAGGGGGGTGAGCCTATGTCCAGCCGAGTCGTCCCGTACTGCCTCGCGTTCGTTCTGCTCGCTGTCGCCGGCTGCTCAACGGGTCCGTCCGACCAGCCCGCGGCGGGGGGCGGGATGCTGCCCAGCACCGCCAACGGCGAGTGGCCGTCGTACAACGCCGACGTCAAGGGGTCGCGGTACTCGCCGCTCGACCAGATCGATGCGTCGAACTTCAACCAGCTGGAAGTCGCCTGGCGCTTCCGGACCGACAACCTGGGCGACAAGCCCGAGGACAAGCTGGAAGGCACACCCCTGATGGTCGGCGGCGTGCTGTACACCACGGCCGGCACTCGCCGGGCCGCCGTGGCTATCGACGCGACCACCGGTGAGATGATCTGGATGCACAGCCTGAACGAAGGGCTGCGTGGCGGCCTCGCCCCGCGCCAGCTCTCGGGCCGTGGCCTGGCCTACTGGACCGATGGCCGGGGCGACGACAGGGTGCTGTATGTCACCACCGGGTATCGCCTGGTCGCGCTGAACGCGAAGACCGGCGACCCGATCCCCACGTTCGGTGAGAACGGCGTCGTCGACCTCAAGGTCGGCGCGGTCTTCGGAACGGGTCAGCAGATCGATCTCGAAACCGGCGAGATCGGAGTCCACTCCGCGCCGCTCGTCGCCCGAGACATGGTGATCGTCGGCTCCTCGATGAAGGAGGGAATGACGGTCGTCACCCACAACAACACGAAGGGGATCGTGCGCGCGTACGACGTACGCACCGGTGCGCTGCGCTGGACGTTCCACACCATTCCCAGACCGGGTGAGTTCGGCAACGACACCTGGCTGAACGAGTCGTGGTCCGTGAACGGGAATGCCGGCGTGTGGACGCAGATCAGCGCCGACGAGGAGCTCGGCCTGGTCTATCTGCCGGTCGAGACGCCGACGTCGGACTTCTACGGCGGCATGCGTCCGGGCAACAACCTGTTCGCCGAGAGCCTGGTGGCCGTCGATATGAACACCGGCGAGCGCAGGTGGCACTTCCAGCTCGTGCATCATCCCATCTGGAACTTCGACAACAGCTCGGCGCCGCTCCTGGCCGACATCACCGTGGATGGGCGTGCGATCAAGGCCGTGGCGCTGCCGAGCAAGCTGGGCTGGCTCTACGTGTTCAATCGCGAGACCGGTGAGCCGGTCTGGCCGATCGAGGAGCGGCCGGCGCCGAAAGGCGACGTGCCCACCGAGTGGTATTCGCCGACGCAACGCTTCCCAACGAGGCCGCCCGCCTTCGACCGGCAGGGGGTCACCCTCGACGACCTGATCGACTTCACGCCGGAGCTGCGCGCCGAGGCGATCAAGGTGGCCTCGCGCTACAAGATCGGCCCGATCTTCACACCGGCGGTCGTGAGCACGTTCGAGGGCCCG
>JACQVC010000270.1 GCA_016209995.1 Gemmatimonadota bacterium | reverse complement strand
CCGCCTGATCTGGCTGCTTCCCGTCGCTCACCACCGGGTCCGATCCATCAGTCGTGATCCCGCATCGAGACGTGTCCGTCATTCCGGCGAAAGCCGGAATCCAGGTCTTTGAAGCACGGTAAACGACATTCGCCGCCCCATATTTCCACCTCACGGCACCAAGTGAATAGGCCGTACAACCGGACTCTGGATTCCGGCTTTCGCCGGAATGACGGCCTTTTCAACAGCCCTCTAAGCCTCTCACCCGCTCACCCGCTAGTTACTACACCGCACCCCCGCGCATGAGATCATGCAGGTGCACGATACCCACGAGGCGTCGTGCGTCGTCCACGACCGGCATGGCCATGATCCCGAATTTCTCCATGCGAAAGACGGCGGACGAGCCGAGCTCATCGGGCCCGCAAGTCTTCGGGTTCCGGTTCATGACCTGGCCTACGGGAACGGCGCGGAAGTCATCCTCCCGCTCCATGAGGCGAGTGAGATCTCCGGCCGTCACCACTCCGGTCACGCGTCCCTGCGAGTCCACGATCGGCACCGTTCCGCGCTTTTCCGCGAGCAGAACCACGCAGTCGCGCATCAAAGCATCCTCTCCGAGTTGCGGATAGTCGCGGCTCACCATCACGTCGCGAACGCGTAAGGACAGCTTGCGGCCGAGCGCGCCTCCGGGGTGGATCGCCGCGAATTCCTCGAGGCGAAAGCCCTTCTTCACCAGGAGAGCCACTGCCAGTGCGTCGCCAAGCGCAAGGGCTGCGGCGGTCGAGCTGGTCGGCGCGAGATCGAAAGGACACGCCTCCTCGGCCACGGAACAGTCCAGCACGACGCTCGCCTGGCGCGCCAGGTTGGAGTCCGGACCGCCCGTCAAAGCGATGATCGCGACACCGACGCGCGTCAGATACTGGATCAAACCTCCCAGGTCGTCTGTGTCGCCGCTCTTGGACACCAGGATCGCCACGTCCTCGCGACTGACGATTCCGAGATCGCCGTGCAGCCCCTCGACCGGATGCAGGAACAGGGCGGGCGTCCCCGTAGAGGTCAGCGTGGCCGCGATCTTGCGCCCGATGATCCCGCTCTTGCCGATGCCGCTTACGATGACGCGACCGCGGCTCGACGCCATGAGGCGCACGGCCTCGAGGAAGGCATCACCAATTCGTTCTTCCAGCGCCGCCACGGCGCGCGCTTCGGTCCGCACCACGCGGCGGGCCTGCTCGAGAAGCCGCTCCCGCTCCCCGCGCTCGACCGAGGCGCTGGCTGCCGAGCCTTTCACGTCACGAGCCTCGAGCATCGCGATACTCCTTCACCAGCCGGTCCCATTCCCCGCGCGCCCGCAGCAGGCCCTCGGCGAACTCGCGGACCGCGCCGTGTCCCCCTTGCCTGTTGGTCGTCCAGACCGCACACGCGCGCACCTCAGCGACCGCGTTGGCCACCGCCGCGGGCAACCCTACGCGCTCGAGCACCGGCAGGTCGGCCAGATCATCCGCCAGGTAGGCAACCTCCGACCAGGTAGCGCCCTTCCGCTGCATGAGCGTTTCGACTAGCGGCAGCTTGCGTGCTGACGCATCCTGGTAGCAGTCCGTGATCCCCAGCTCGCGGGCCCGCAGCGCCGTGGCCGCTGACTCGCGGCCGCTCACGATGGCCACGTGGATCCCCGCCTTCATTAGCAGCTTCACTCCCAACCCGTCCGTGATGTCGAAGCGCTTCAGCTCGACCACCTCGCCGGACTGGGTTTGACCCAGGTGGACCGCTCCGTCCGTGAGCACTCCATCGACATCCAGGATCACGAGCTTGATACGGCGGGCAAGCTCCGCAGGGATCGGCTCGGTCATGGATGCCCTCTCAGGAGGAGGGTCAAGCGCGGGCGGGAACGCGCTCCAGGGATCCTCGGACGGCGAGCGCGTCCTCGATGAGCGGTTGCAGCTCCAGCAGGGCGAGCATGCTCGCAGCGTCCGACGGCGCCTCCGCCGGGTTGGGGTGCACCTCGAGGAATAGCCCGTCGCAGCCCGCGGCGACAGCGGCCAACACGAGGGGGCGTATGAACCGGCGATCGCCTCCGCTCGCACCCTGCAGCTTCCCCGGCTGCTGCACCGAGTGTGTGCCATCGAAGATGGCCGGCACGCCACACGCGGCGCGCAGCCTCTGAAACGAGCGCATGTCGACCACCAGGTCGCCGTATCCGAAAAAGGTCCCTCGTTCCGTGACCACCACATCCCGAGCCCCGCCGGCTCGCGCCTTCTCGACCGCCCCCGCCATCTGCTCGGGCGCCACCCACTGCCCTTTCTTGATGTTCACGCCTTTGCCGGTCGCGCCTGCCGCGACGATCAGGTCGGTCTGCCTGCAGAGGAACGCGGGAATCTGGAGCACATCGGCTACGGCGGCAGCGCGCGACGCTTGCCAGACCTCGTGAACGTCGGTCAACACGGGCAGCCCCGTGGTCGCCCGTACACGCGCCAATCGTGCCAGCCCTTCCTCGATGCCGGGACCACGAGCCGACGCGAGCTGGGCGCGGTTGGCCTTGTCGAATGAAGCCTTGAACACCACGGGAATCCCGAGGTCGTCGCGCAAGCGCGCGAGCTCCTCCGCCACTCGCAGGTTCAGCCCATCATCCTCGAGTACGCAGGGTCCCGCGATGAGCGTGAATGCCTCGAACATGGCTAGGAGCCTATCCCAGGCCTCAACCGCCCGCGCCGGCGGCAGCCGCCCGCCTGACCTCGGCGTCACCGAGCAGTCCGGCCTTGCGGGCCGCCGCCTCGATGAACGACGCGAAGAGCGGGTGTGCCCGCATGGGCCGGCTCTTCAGCTCGGGGTGGAACTGGCAGCCAATGAACCAGGGGTGATCCGGCAGCTCGATGAGCTCGACGAGATGCCCGTCCGGCGAGACCCCGCTGAACCGCATGCCGCTTTCCACCAGGACGTCCCGGTAGGCGTTGTTCACCTCGTAGCGGTGGCGGTGGCGCTCGCTGATCTCGGTCGCCTCGTAGAGCGCCGCCACGCGGGACCCGCGCCGCAGGCGCGCGGGATAGGCGCCCAGTCGCATGGTCCCTCCCAGGTCGGTCACGTTCCTCTGCGAGTCCATCATGCAGATCACGGGATGGGGCGTCTCCCGATCGAACTCGTAGGAATGCGCGCCCTCCAGCCCGCAGGCGTTACGCGCAAACTCGATGACCGCACACTGCAGGCCGAGGCACACTCCGAAGAACGGCAGACGATTCTCGCGCGCCCAGCGGATCGCCTCGAGCATCCCCTCGATCCCCCGCACACCGAAACCGCCCGGCACGAGGAGACCGTCATACTCCCGCAGACACTCGACTCTCTCGCTGCCCTCGAAGTCTTCGCTGGACAGCCACTGGATATCGACCCCCACGTCATGGGCGATACCCCCGTGAATGAGCGCCTCCTGGACCGACTTGTAGGCATCGACCAGCTGCGTGTACTTGCCCACAACCGCAATGCGCACGGCCGGGCGCGATGGGTGCTTGATCCGCTCGACCATCTCCGTCCACGGCCCCAGATCGGGCGCCGGCGCCTCGATGCCCAGTCGTTCCAGCACGAGGTCATCCAGCCGCTGCCGTCGAAAGACCAACGGCACCTCGTAGATCGTGTCGACATCGATCGCCTCGATCACGGCGTCCGGACCCACGTTCGCGAACAGCGCGATCTTGCGGCGCACCTCCCGCTCCAGCGGCATCTCGGTCCGGCAGATCACGACATCGGGCTGAATCCCGATCTCCATCAGCTCTCTCACCGAGTGCTGCGTCGGCTTCGTCTTCAGCTCGCCCGATGCCTTGATGTACGGGACCAGCGTCAGATGAATGAAGAGCGTCCGCTCACGGCCGACCTCCTGGCGGAACTGACGGATCGCCTCCAGGAACGGCAGCCCCTCGATGTCGCCAACGGTGCCGCCTACCTCCGTGATCACAACATCGTGATTGGGAGCCAGCCGGCGAATCGCCGACTTGATT
>JACQVC010000269.1 GCA_016209995.1 Gemmatimonadota bacterium | reverse complement strand
GTACACGCCGAGCGTGTTCTGAGCGGTGACGGCCGTAACTACCGAAGTGCCATAGACACCGAAGGCGTGAAAAGTCTTGAGGTCCGCCTGGATACCGGCACCACCGCCGCTGTCGCTGCCCGCGATCGTCAACGCGATCGGGATTCTCGAGCGAGCCATGATTCGTTGGCCTAACCGTGTATTGCGTCCAGGTTCCGCGGCGGCGAACCTTAGAGGTCGACTTCAGCATGGTCGCGCGAACCGCTGCGATCGTGCTGCGGACTCGACTTCTGGGGCCGTGAGTCCTTCGCCTGCGAAACCGTCATCATAGGCGGACTTGCACTCTCGCGAAACGCAACATGGTCATGAGGGCCAGGGAACGGCTTCTGCGCCGTCTCACGCAGCGCAAAGCGCGCGGCCGCGAGGGGCTTTTCGTCGTCGAAGGCATCCACACGGCCGCTGAGGCCCTGGACGCCCGCCTCTCGATCGAGTTCGCCGTATGCGCACCGACGCTGCGCGACACAGAGCGAGGTCAAGCCTTGATCGCGGGTCTCGAGACGGGGGGAATCGACGTGGAGTGGGTCCCCGACCCGGACTTGGCCGCCCTCGCCGACACCGAGACACCGCAGGGTGTTCTGCTCGTTTGCGCTCAACCAACCTGGTCTCTAGCCGATATCGAGCTGACCCCGACCTCGACCGTTCTGATCTGCGATGGCGTGCAGGATCCGGGCAACTTGGGAACGCTCGCGCGATCGGCTGCGGCCTTCGGCCTCAGCGGAGTCATACTCCTGGAAGGAAGCGTGGACCCCTGGAGCCCGAAGTCGGTGCGCGCCTCGGCCGGTGCGTCCTTTCGTGTGGCCATCGTGGCCGAGCCATGGGCCGTCGTCCGTGAGTGGATCCGCGAGCATGACGTCGACATCCTCGTCGCGGACGCTGCGGGAGAGGATGTCATCGGCGTGGAGCGGCGGAGGGCCCTGGCCCTCGTCGTCGGTAACGAGGGATCCGGAACCAGGGCCGAGATCGTGCGAGCGGCTTCCCGGCTGGTGGCCGTGCCGATCCAGCCGTCGGTCGACTCCCTGAACGTTGCTGTGGCGGGCTCCATCCTGCTCTACGAGCTGACCCGGAAGAGCGCACGTGCCTGACAGCTGGCTTCCTGCCGTCGTCGCTCTCTTCGGCCTGGCCGTGGGATCCTTCCTCAACGTGTGCGTCGCACGCTGGCCGGAAGAGGAGTCGGTCGTCGCGCCGCCATCCCGCTGTCCTCGGTGCAAAGGTCGTATCCGTTGGTACGACAACATTCCCGTGGTCAGCTATCTCGTGCTGCGGGGACGCTGCCGCGGCTGCGGCGAGCCGATTTCGATTCAGTACCCCCTGGTCGAAGCTGCGACCGCGCTGCTGTGGGTGGGCGCCTTCCTGCGCTACGGCCCGGAGTTCGAGGCCCTGCGGACCGCCATCTTCCTCACGATTCTGCTGGGAATCGCCCTGACGGACGCGCGCTTCTACATCATCCCGAACGAGTTCTCGATCGGTGGGCTAGCCCTGGGATTGGCTCTCGCGCCGCTGAGCGGAGGGGCCACGATGCTCCAGTCCCTGGCCGGCGCAGCGCTCGGATTTGCTCTGCTGTGGGCCGTAGCTACGCTCGGAAAGTTCGCCTTCAAGAAAGAGGCGATGGGCTTCGGCGATATCAAGATGATGGCCATGGTGGGCGCCTTCGTCGGTCCCGCCGGTGTGCTTCTCACCATCTTCCTCGGCGCCTTCCTCGGGGCCGTCATCTTCGGTCCCATCTCGCTCAAGACCGGAAAGCTCGTGCCCTTCGGCATCTTCCTCGCGATGGGCGCCGCCGTCGCGCAGGGCTGGGGCGACGTGCTCATCCAGTGGTATGCCAGTACGATCTTGGGATTGCCGGGGTAGCGGTTCAGAGGTTCAGAGGGTCAGAGGATCAGGCCAGTCTCCTTCTCCGCGCAGGTGATACGGAGGGGGGACACTGAACCTCTGATCCTCTGAGGGGCAGGGATGGGCGGCGGAGTCCTACGGGTCGGAGCAATCCCGCTGATAGCCGCAGCGCGAGCATAGGATGCGGCAGTGCAGCTCGTACATCATGCCACCGCAGCGGTCGCAGCGCGGCGTCGAAGAGGTCACCTGCGTCTCCCGAACCGCGTCGTCATTCCCCGTCATGTCCTCGCTCGAGCCCGATCCGCGCGCACGCACTCTCTCACCGTCGGAGGGTCCGGATCCTGTTGGCACAGCGGGTGGCTGATCTCGCGACACGGTCACTCAGATCGCCGTCACCGTCGGCGTCCGCACGCAACGAGACGTTGCGGGGGGTAGGAGGCTAAGCCGCCTCGCCATCGCCCACGGCGGGCAGTTTCCTCAGGCGCGCTCGGATCACCTGTGTCTCGGAGGCATCCAGAA
The DNA here is from genome assembly GCA_016209995.1 of Gemmatimonadota bacterium. GTDB lineage: Bacteria > Gemmatimonadota > Gemmatimonadetes > Longimicrobiales > Gaopeijiaceae > JACQVC01. Next base: position 5,028 of record JACQVC010000269.1, on the reverse strand, counting down.
TCTCGATCTGCAGGCCGGCTCGCTCGAAGGCCTCCGCCCGATCGGGCACGCGGCCCAGCTCCTCGAGGATGTACCCGTTGAGCGAGCGGTGCTCGAAATGCGGCAGGGACACGTTGAGCGCGTGATTGATCTCGCGCAGCTCGACGCTGCCGTCCGCGATGATCTCGTTGCGTGAGACTCGGGCGATGGGCTCCTCCGCGACGTCCGTTTCGTCCGCAATGTCGCCTACCAGCTCCTCCAGCACGTCCTCGAGAGTCACCACCCCATCCGTGCCGCCGAACTCATCGGTCACGATCCCCATGTGAATTCGCCGCGTCTGAAAGGAGCGCAGCAGGTGCAGCGCCGGCAGTGATCCGGGTACGAAAAGCGGCTCCCGGCACAGCTCCGACAGACGGGCATCCTTACGTCCAACCGCGTAGGCTTCGTAGGCATCACGCACGTAGAGGATGCCCGTGATGTCGTCGATCGTCTCACCATAGACCGGAACCCGTGAGAAGGGGACGCTCTTCAGCTCGCCCACGATCTCCTCGAGCGTGCGGCTGTCCGGCCAGGCGAAGACGTCCACTCGTGGCGTCATGACGTCCCAGCTGCGCAGCTCATCCAGTCGGAACGCGCGCTCGGCGATCAAACGCTCCTGCTCGTCGACGACGCCCTCTTTATGACCGAGAGCCGCCAGCTCGCGGACTTCGTGCTCGTCCTCCTCGCTGCGCGCCTCGGCGGTCGCGTCAGCCTCGGCAGGCAAGATGGCGCGGTGGGCCACGGGCACGAGCGGAGCCCGCACGAAGCGTGCGAGCAGCGCGAACGGGGGCGCCGCCACGAGCGCGAAGCGAATCCTGTGCCGAACCCCCAGTGCCTTCGGCACCAGCTCACCCACGGCCAGCACGACCAACCCGGCCGCCACCGCGGTAACGGCCACCTGGCCGAGCGAGGCACCGCTGCGCGTGAGCCCGACCACGAGCCCCACGGTCAGTGCATTGGCGGTGGTGTTCAGAACCAGGAAAATGACGGCGAGCGGCTGGGGATCGCCCCGCAGGAGCGCCAGTGCGTTCGCTCCCCGGAACCCTTCATCCACCAGCGTGCGGATACGCGATTCGCCCACCGAGAAGATGGCGGCCTCGGCGGCGGACAGGGCGGCAGAGAGGAAGAGGAGAGCGAGGACCGCGGCTACGCCCACGACGCTCACGCGGAGCTCCGGCTACGATTCGGCGGGCGATCCTCGGTGCCGCTACTTCGATCTACTTCCATGCATGGCTCTCACCGAGGAGCTCCTCGATGACGTCGTCTGCGGAGCGGCCGTCCGCTTCGGCCTCGAAATTCAAAACCAGGCGGTGGCGTAACACCAGGGGTGCCACTGCGCGTACTTCCTCGAAGGTCGGAAGCGCGCTGCCGGCCATCGCGGCCCTGGCCTTGGCCCCCAGAATCAGAAATTGCGAAGCACGCGGGCCGGCCCCCCAACGCACGTAACGGCGACTGACGGCTGAGGCCTCCGGATCATCGGGACGGGTCGCGCGGGCCAGCTTCACCGCGAACGCAATGAGCGAGGGCGGGGCGGGGACGCGACGCACCAGATGCTGAAGATCGATCAGCTCGCCGGCGCTCAACACCGGTCGTAATTGGGCGTCCTCGCTGCCGGTGGTGCGTAGCGCGATCTCCTCTTCCTCCGTTCGGCTGGGATAGCCGATGCGCACTTCCAGCATGAAGCGGTCGAGCTGCGCCTCCGGCAAGGGATAGGTGCCCTCCTGCTCGATCGGATTCTGCGTCGCCAGCACGAAGAACGGTGGCTCGAGCCGGTACGTCTGCCCCGCCGCCGTGACCGCCCGCTCTTGCATCGCCTGCAACAGCGCCGCCTGCGTCTTCGGAGGCGTTCGGTTGATCTCGTCCGCCAGGACGATGTTCGCGAAGATCGGACCGGGAACGAAGCGGAAGATCCGGCGTCCCGTCGAGCGATCTTCCTCGATCACCTCGGTGCCGGTAATGTCCGTCGGCATGAGGTCGGGCGTGAACTGGATGCGACTGAAACGGAGCTCCAGCGCTTCCGCCACGCTCGAGATCAGCATGGTTTTGGCGAGTCCGGGGACCCCCACCAGTAGGGCGTGGCCGTTGGCCAGGAGCGTGGTGAGCAGACCATCCTCGACCTCCCGCTGGCCCACGATGCGCTTCCCCAGCTCGCTGCGCAGATCGGCGATCGCTTCGGCTAGCCGGCCCAGCAGCAGTACGTCGCGGTCTGCGACGACGGGTTCTCGTTTTGTCGCCATGCGATCAGTGATTCCGGGTTCCTTCATGTTTCGCCGTACGCTCCCCGGGTGACCCCGCGCGCACCGACGGAAAAGGCACATGCGCCCTCGTGGCGGGAGGACGCGACTACACCCCTCGCCCCGAGGGCGATGTTCTCCGACCCCTTCCGAGCCAGGGACGACTGACTCGGGGTCCCCGCGCAAACGCACGTTTGCGTGGGTGAGGGCTCCGACCCCGGGGAGGGCCTGTTCCCCAGCGTCGATCCGAAGATAGGCGCCCGCTTTCCAGGCCGTCAACGCCCCAGCCTGCTGGATACGCGCTCAACTCGCCTGCGCGTGTGCGCTTGCAACCGTATGGCCGAGCCTCTATCTTTCGCGCCGCGTGCGGGGTTCAGAAGCATTGCACGCGCAGGGGAGGACGATGTCGGGCGACCGTTCGCAGCAGGTGAGATACCAGACGCTCATCGCCGCGGCCGGGCGCTACATGGGGTACGGGTTGACCTGGGCCCTTTCCACGGCCCTCTTTCTTTTTCTGGGTCGCTGGTTGGACGGGAAATTGGGAACCGACCCGTGGCTGATGATCCTCGGCGCGTTCGTCGGAGGTGCAGCCGGATTCTACAGCCTGTACTATCACCTGGTCGTAGAGCCCGGGGCGGGGAAGGAAGGGTCGGGGGAGAAAGGGAACGAGGGTTGACGGCGCTCGTCCCCTACTTGGGAACCGCGGCCGTGGCGCTCGTAGTCGCGACGGGGTTGCTCTGGCCCTGGCTCGACGGCCCGGCGCGCGGCGGCGTCGTCGCGGCGGCGACGGTGGCTCTCGTTACCCAGACCGTGGCGTTCTGGCTGCTCGCGCGCTACCGCACCTCGGGTTACGCGTTCATGACCGTGCTGGCCGCGGGGACAGCCCTCCGGTTTGGCGTGGTCGTGATCGCCGCGGTCGTGGTCACTCGCTGGCCCGTTGCTCCTGTCGCGCCGACGCTTCTGTCGCTCGCCGGCTTCCTGTTCGGGCTCTTGCTGCTGGAGCCACCGTTCTTGCGTCGAATGCAAGCCTAACGCCCGTGAGGCCGGTACGGGCACCGGCCGCTAGGTTTGTCGAATTTACGAATCCGGTGATCCGCATGCCGCCGTTTCGTGGAGTGGCGGACCAGATCAGCTAACGTTGCCGGGGCAGATTGCGGTGATAGTGAGGGTACGGTCCGGATGATCACGCAGGCCACCGAGGGACCCAGTCTCGACCTGGGGAGCGTGCTGCTCACTCATACCTCGAACTCGCACGAGCTCGAGTTCTTCAGTTACGCGATCCACCTGCCCCAGTGGCCGCCCGTACAGCTGGGGCCCCTCGTCATCGACGTCTCGCCCACGAAGCACGTGGTTTTCATGCTTCTCGCCGCCGTGCTCTGCTTGGTGATCCTTGTCACGGTGGCTCGCCTCATGGCGCGCCACTACACGGCGCGCGCGCCGCGAGGGCTCGCCAACGCCATCGAGGCGTTCGTGATCTATTTCCGCGATGAGGTCACGGTCGCGAATATCGGGCACGGAGGTGAGAAGTACGTACCGTACATCTTGACGCTGTTCTTCTTCATTCTGCTCATGAACCTCGTGGGTCTCGTACCCTTCGGGGCGACCGCCACGGGCAACATCTCGGTAACGGCCGCGCTGGCCCTCCTCTCGCTCATCGTGATCGAGATCTCCGGCTTCGCGGCCCTCGGGCCCAAGGGCTACCTGGGCACGATTTTTGTCGCGCCCAAGGGGATGCACCCGGTGGGAAGGTTCTTGATGATGCTCATCATGGCGCCTATCGAGTTCCTGGGCAAACTGGCGAAGCCGTTCGCGCTCGCGATTCGACTTTTCGCCAACATGACGGCGGGGCATTTCGTGATTCTGTCCCTGCTCGGACTCATCGCGCTCTACGGACACTTGACGATCGCACGCTGGCTCGTTGTCGGCAGCTCGGTGCTCATGTCTACGGCGATCATGCTGCTGGAGATCTTCATCGCGTTTCTGCAGGCCTATATTTTCGCTATGCTGACGGCGGTGTTTATCGGCCTCATCCGCCACGCGCACTAGTGCGCAGGTAACATCAACTTCAGGTACAACGGAGCGACAATGCTGCATGCACTGGTTTCGGCGGTTCAGGAGGTAGGCGGCGCCATCGATCCCGTGGCCGCCAAGAACTACGGGAGTATGGTCGGTTCCGGTCTGAGCATAGGCCTCGTCGTGATTGGTGTGGGGTTGGGCATCGGGCGCATCGGCGGCTCGGCCGCGGAGGGGATCGCTCGCCAGCCGGAGGCGGCAGGGACCATCCAGGCCGCGTCCATCATCTTCGCGGCGCTCATCGAGGGGGTGGCGCTCTTCGGCCTGGTCATCACGATCCTGTACATGTGATGGCTTCCATCGTCTTCGGACGCCGCGCTGTCGTGCTCCTCGCCGCCGCGGCCCTCGTGCCCGCGTTCGCGACCGCCGTCCGGGCGCAGGAGGAAGCTGCGGAGGGGGGCGGGAACCCCCTGTTCAACATCGATATCGGCCTCGGCATCTGGACGATCGTCGTCTTTTTGACGCTGCTTTGGGTGCTGCGGCGCTTCGCGTGGAGGCCGATCCTCGCCGCGCTCGCGGCCCGCGAGGAACGGATCGAGAAGGCCATCGCCGATGCCGCACGGTTGCGTGACCAGGCCGCGCAGCTCCTGGAGGAACACCGCAAGCAGCTGGCCGAGGCGCGGGAGCATGCCCAGCAGATTCTTGCGGAGAGCCGGCAGGCGGCCGAGAGGCTGCGTCGCGAAATGGAGGATCGGGCTCGCCG
>JACQVC010000275.1 GCA_016209995.1 Gemmatimonadota bacterium | reverse complement strand
GTCCCAGCCCGCAGCGTCGTTCAGGGATCCCAACTGGTACACGCGTCCAGCCGAGAGCACGAAACGGCCGTCGTAGAGATCGTGCTGCTCCGGCGCGTACAGCGTGATGCTGGCGCCGGGTTGGCGCCGGGGCGTGGCCTCCTGGGCGGCAGCCTGCGTCGGGATCGCCGCGAGCCCCATGAGCCCGATCAGCGCGGAGGTCGCGAATGCAACACTCGTTTTCATGGCATTCCACTCCTTGCGGTGGTTCTGGTCCCAGGGTGCGCGTACTCCAGTTCTACGCGCGTCGTCCGGCCGCTCTCCACGCGAACACGAACTTGCTGCGTGCCGAGCACCTCGTGCCAAGCCTCCATGATGTAGTCGCCGGTCGGCACGCTCTCGATGCGAAAGGTTCCATCCCTGTCCGTGACTTCGTAGAACGGGTGGTCGTACACGGCGATGTAGGCTTTCATCCACCCGTGGACGTCGCACAGGATGCTGATCATGCCGGTTCGTTGGGCGACGCGGAGCACCTGCATCCCCTGCTGCGGCATGGACAGGTTGCCGCGAAGCGCTCCGTAAAAATGCGTCGTATGCAGCGTGGCATCACTGTTGCGCGCCACGATGGTGTCGCCGAGCATCGCTGCGGCCACATGCGGATCGAATCGGCAGCCGCGGTTGTCCAGGACGAGTCGCTGGGGGCCTCGCCGCGCCTCGCCTTCGCGCGGGACGCCGGCCAACGCTACGACGACGTCCCGCAGTCCGCGGTTCGTGGGAGAGACGATGAGATCCTCGAGCGTCTGCTCGGGGCCGCACACATCGGGGTCGGTGGTGTTCCGGACCTGCGTGGGAGAGGGCAGCTCACCCGAGCGCAGGCGCACAACTCCTTCCACTACTCCAACCTGCGCAATCGAACCGTCGCGGCCGACCTGGCGTGCCGCGCTCGCGCTTACCGTCACACTCACGAGGGCCGCCGAAACCGTAAGCAGTCGGTGAGTCGAGGTCATCATTGAGCTCGCCGGCTCGAAGAACCTAAACATGCTTAAAGGATCTCCCCCAACTTCCGCGCGCTCACGGGCTCGCCTGCCGGAGCGGACTCACGCGCGTGCCGACGCGAAGCTCGTCCGTCGATATCGAGGAGCTCCTCGAGATCCCGATTCACGCGGGTCCGGGCCGCGCTGTGCATCGCATCCGCCGCGAGCACGCCCAGAAACGCATCCGCGGCGGCCGCCGCCACCTCCAGCTCCGTCACCTGTCGCTGCGCATCGGCAAAGTCGGCCTCGCTGCGCGCCAGATCGACCGTGCCGGCGCGCCGCCCGAAATCCACAACCTCCCATGAGAGCAGCAGTCCACCTGCGCTGCTCCACACGCTCTCGAGTGCGTCGGTCCCGAGGACAGGACCGGAAACGGGCGGAATCACGGACTTCGGGAGTAGCAAGCCAAACAGGTTGTTGCGTGTCGCTCGGTTGGTCTGCCACAGGAAATCGAGCCGAGGCAGATAGGCGGTCCGCGCAACCCGAGTCTCCGCCGACGCGGCCAGCGAGCCAGCGCGAGCCTCGCCAAGAGCAGGGTCATTCGCAAGAGCCAGCTCAACCGCTTCGTTGAGGGTTAACGGCGTTTGGGGCGATTCTTGGGCGGATCCTGTGACCAGGACGGAGATCAGGAGCCCCATCAGCACGACGGATCGCGTGACGACATTCGCAACCAAGGTCCTCTCTCCTTCCCTCACTCCAACCCGCGCTGGAACCCGGCGTAGAGCCATCAAACGGGCGATCGGTCTCAGCGAGCCGCAGCCTCCAGTGTCGCCTTGAGACCGCTGAACACTACGACGCAATCTCGATCCTTGGTCTCGGTGCCCGCTGCCCGCCGTCACCCACCGACTCCCCTGGCTCGGTCTCCTGCCGGTACGCCGCACAGAGGTCATCCAGTAGCATCGCCGCCCGCTCGAGGCGGGCATCATCCGTCCGGTGTGCCGCTCGAATGCCCGACACCAGTCGCTCGACCCCGGCGGCATCGCGCCGTCCAAACTTCGAGTCTTTCAGGTCGATGTCATGGACGATCTCCGCGATCGCCCGCAGCGCGGGGTCATCGAGCCCCAGCCGGTTCACGAGCACCTCGAACGTGCAGCGATCGCCCTCATGCGTGAACTCCGCCTCGAACATGTCGAAACGGACTTCACCCCTACCGGGATGGTAGCCCTGCGCGGCAACGAACTTGAAGCGAGCTTGCGGATCGACAAAGCGCCGGATGAGCCAGGCGCTGGCCATCCGGTCCACATGAACGTCCCGGCGAGTCACCCAGACGCGGCCGCGCAGCTCCGCGAGACCCTGGATCACAACGCCCGCGGCCGTTTCCCTCGCCAGCGAACCCCTTACCAACTCCTCGAGCCGCTCGACCGCTTCCTCCGCCGCCTTCCGGCCCGCCGCTCCAAATTGATCGCGAGCCACCACCGCCCCCAGCCGCCGACGGAGCCGCGTCGCCGCGCCCTGCGCGTCGGCACGAATCTCATCCGGGCCGCGTTCGACCGGCGGCAGCGAGCTCGCCAGGCTCTGCGCCTCCTGAGCGATCCGCGCATAGTCGACGTCCCGCGCGCTGCGGAAGAGCGCCTCCACCGCGTCATCAGAGAGTCCGCCGACAAACGACACCTCGGCGATCGAGGCCTCGCCCCCGCCGTCAGTGATCTCACGCAGCACCCACTCGAAATCCTCGCGAGCCTGCTCCGAAACGGGAAGCACGTACACAGAATTCTTGATCGCCACCGCCCCCAACCGCGTTAGACGCCTACGCACCTTGACCCGAAAGTATCCGGGCTTGGGCGGGATTTGGTGAATCAGCAGGAGCCAACGTGTCGGCGTGGCGTTCAGACGACCTCCTACGTCCTGTGTGGCTCGATCAAGTGGATCATATGATATAACAATTGTATCATGCTGCAAGGAAGGCGGTTGTCCTTCTTACTACTTCCTGACGAGTCGCCGGGCGAGCGAGCCGGGCAAGGACATCATCCCGGAACCCACATGCGAGACCGCCGCGTCCTCTACGCCGCCACCTTTCTCCGCTCCCTGGCGACGGGCATGGTGGGGGTGCTGGTTGGCATTTATCTGGCGAAGCTCGGCTTCGATGCTGCCGAGACCGGAGCCGTCATTGGCGCGGGCCTTGGCGGTGCAGCCGTCGCCGCGCTCGTTGTGACGGTTGCCGGCGATCGGATCCGGCGGCGCGGAGCGCTCATCACCTTGGCGTTGCTTGGCGCGGCCGGCGGCATGATCGTCGCTCTGGCATCCGGAGTCGCCGTCATCGCCGCGGCGGCGTTCGCCGGAATGCTGAACGGCATGGGCCGCGACCGCGGCGCGTCTTTGATTCTCGACCAGGCGATGCTTCCGGCAACGGCAGCGGATGCGAGCCGCACCACGGCGTTCGCCTGGTACAACGTATTCCAGGATGCCGGCAGCGCCCTGGGCGGCCTGCTGGCGGCGACACCCGTGCTTCTCCGCAGCACTCTCGCGGTCGAGGAGGTTCCGGCATTTCGACTGACGCTGGTGGGCTATGCCTGCATCCTGGTGGTCACGGCCCTCGTGTATGCGAATCTTTCTCCCGCGGTCGAAGCACCGGGAGCGACGCCGCTGGGCGCCCGCCTCGCCCCCCAGAGTCGCCGTATCCTCTGGAAGATTTCGTCGCTATTCGCAGTGGACAGTCTGGCGGGTGGGTTCCTGACGACTGCTCTGCTCGCGTTCTTCTTCTACGAGCGATTCGGGGCCGGCGAGGCCGCCGTGGGGCTTCTTTTCTTCGGCGCCCGCATCGCCAACGCCGGGTCGCACCTCGGAGCCGCGTGGCTCGCGAAACGGATCGGGCTCGTTAACACGATGGTCTTCACGCACATCCCATCGAGCCTGCTGCTCGTGACCGTGCCGTTCGCGCCGAACTTTCCGGTGGCTGCCGCTCTCTTCTTGCTTCGCGAGGGCCTGGTGGAAATGGATGTCCCCACGCGCCAGTCCTACGTGATGGCGGTGGTCCATCCGGAAGAGCGAACCTTCGCATCGGGCGTCACGCACCTGGTTCGGCTCGGGGCCGCGGCTGTGGCGCCGGCGTTCGCCGGATTACTCATGAGAGGGCTCGCGCTGGGCGCGCCGCTGCTCGTGGGCGCCGGCATGAAGATCGGCTACGACTTGCTTCTCTTCGCGGCCTTTCGTGGGCACAAGCCTCCGGAAGAGCGAGGCGAGGAGTAGGACGGCCCTCGATCAAATCAGTGTGCGCAGAAAAGTCACGGCCGGGGCAACGCGGATCCTTTCCGGCGTCTGATAGTCCTTCTTCCCGACGGCCGCGATCTGCCAGGCGGCCGCCTCGGGGAAGCGTGCTTTCAGGTAGCGGAGTCCGCGATCCACGGCCGTGTCGGCCCGCTTGCACTCGACCATCAGCGTCGGTCTGCGTTGGTCCACGACGACAAAATCCACCTCGCGTCCGTCGGTGTCTCGGAAGTAGCGCAGCTCGAGCTCGCGCCCTGCGGTGTCCTGCACGTAATGCGTCCACTTCTGCAGGTGCGCGGCGACCAGATTCTCGAAGCGGGCGGCGGGATCCTCCACCACGCTCCAGTCGAAATGGTAGTGCTTCCTCGCCTTGCGGATCGCGCGGATGCGTGGCGCGCCGAGCGGAGGAATCCGGAAGACCGCGTACAGGCGCTCGAGAATGGCGATCCAGCGCTCCGCCGTCTTGTGGCTGACCTCCAGATCCTCGCGCAGCGCGTTGACCGACAGCGGCGAGCCGACCAGCGCAGGTAGCCTCAACATGAGCAGCTCGAGGCGACCCAGATCGTCCACTCTTTCCAGGCTCGTCAGCTCTTCGCGGATCAGCAGGTTCCGGTACTCCCGCGACCACCGCCGCGCTTCCACCTCGGAGCTGCTGAAGAACGGCTCTGGAAAGCCGCCCAACTGGAGCAGGTCCCGGAACGCGTCCCGTTCCTTCAGGCCTAGCTCGGCGACTGAAAGAGGATGCAACCGCAGCAGGTGATAACGGCCTTGCAGGGAGTCGCCGGAGTAGCGATAGAAGTCGAGACGCGCGGAACCGGTCACGAGAATCTTCTGTCCGCGCGGCCGGCCGTCGTAGATACCCTTCAGCCAGTTCCGCCACCCCCGATACTTGTGGATCTCATCGAAGATCCACAGCCGGCCGGCCGGCAACTCGCGTTGCAGAATCCGTTCCCTGTGTTCCGCGACGTCCCAGTTTAGGTAACCACGACGCGCCTGCGGCAGCGAGAGCGCCAGCGTCGTCTTCCCGACCTGCCGCGGGCCGCTCACGAACACCATCTTCCGGGCGAGATCGCGTACGATCTGTGGCCTCAGATACCGTTCCTTCCGCATGGCGAAGGATGCCGACATTTTGGACAAATGTCAAAAATTTTCGCAGACATTTTCGACCAGGGGGAAAATCCTCAGGGCTGGCCGTCTGTGCTGCGGCGACGCACGTTTCCCATGGTGAGCCAACAACTTCCCGGAGGTCCTCTTATGCAGAGTCGATGCTCGTCCGCATCTGTAGTCCTCGGCGCCGTCCTGGCCACCGCGCTCCTCGCCGCGCCCGCCTCGCTGCCGGCCCAGGGCGCCATGCCCGACCGCTACCGCGCGATCGCCGGTCACATCATCGAGTCCGCTCTGGCCGACAGCGCCGCCTACGAGCGCTTGGGCGCGCTGGTCGACCGCTTCGGGCCGCGGCTGTCCGGCAGCGACAACCTCGAGCACGCTATCGATTGGGTCATCGCGCAGATGCAGGCGGACGGCCTCGAGAAGGCCCACGGCGAGGAGGTGCTGGTCCCGGTCTGGGTGCGCGGCGAGGAATCGGCGACGCTGCTCGAGCCGCGGGTGCGCAAGCTGCCGCTGCTGGGCTTGGGCGCCAGCATCGCGACACCCGCTGAGGGGATCACGGCGCCGGTTCTGGTCGTCAACGACTATGATGACCTGACCGCGCACGCGGCGGACGCCAAAGGCAAGATCGTGCTGTGGGACGTTCCGTTCACGACGTACGGCGAAACCGTCCAGTACCGTACCAACGGCGCCGTGGCCGCCGCGCGCGTCGGGGCGGTCGCGAGTCTGCTGCGCTCCGTCACGCCGTACTCGCAGCAAACCCCGCACACGGGCGCGATGCGGTACGAGGATTCCGTACCCAGAATCCCGAGCGCCGCGATCAGCGTGGAGGACACGAAGATGCTGCATCGCATGCAGGATCGCGGTCAGCGCATCGTCGTGCGGCTCCAGATGTCGGCGCAAACGCTGCCCGACCGCATGTCGCGCAACGTGATGGCGGAGATCACGGGCAACGAGCGACCCGAGGAGGTCGTCGTGCTCGGCGGACACATCGACTCCTGGGACGTCGGACAGGGCGCGATGGATGACGGCGGCGGCGTGGTGGTCGCCTGGCAAGCCGTAAAGCTGCTGCACGACCTCGGTCTGCGTGCACGGCGCACGATCCGCGTCGTGGGTTGGGTCAACGAAGAGAACGGCGGGCGAGGGGGCAACGCCTATCGAGCGGCACACCAGAACGAGCGCCACGTGCTCGCTATGGAATCGGACGGCGGCGTGTTCGCGCCCTCAGGGTTCGGTTTTACCGGCTCTGCTGAGGCGATGGCCATCGTCCAGCGCGTCGCAACCCTGCTCGCCCCGATCGGGAGCGATCACATCACTCGAGGAGGCGGCGGGTCCGACATCCAGCCGCTGATGCGTGACGGCGTACCGGGGATGGGCCTCAGCGTCGATGGGACGCGCTATTTCTACTACCACCACACCGACTCCGATACGCTCGACAAGCTCGATCCGCGCGAGATGGCCCTCTGCGTCGCGACGATGGCCGTGCTGGCGTACGTCGTCGCCGACCTGCCGGAGCCGCTGCCGCGCGAGACGTCTGGGCCGGCAAGGTAGGCACGACGGTGCGGCCCGGCGCGCCTTGCGCTGGGCCTTCGCCTCACGGGAGTATAAAGCGCCCTTTCCGCTCACCACCCGCGACGGCGCCCGCGCCGGTCGCGCGGGACGTCCACACTGCCCTGCACACTGCTGTAGCGGATGGATCCGCTGCCGTCGTGGCGCACCGTGAAGTCGCCCGTCACGTCACGTACCTCGATCGAGCCCGAGCCGTCGTCGGCCACCGTCACGTCTCGCTCCACGCCCGTGACGCTCATCTCCCCGGAGCCGTCATCGAGACGCACGGAGCCGGTCACGTCTTGCACGTCGATGCCGCCGGAACCGTCCTCGATGTCGACGTCACCCTGGACGCGGGAGATCGAGATCTCGCCCGAGGAGTCGCGGATGGAGAGACGACCGGCCACGTCCTCGACCCGGATCGAGCCGGACGAGTCGAAGATGTGCAGCTCACCCGTGCCGGCGACCGTCATGCCGCCGGACGAGTCTTCCAGATCCACGCTCATCCCCTTGGGGATCTCGACCCTCAGGTCGATACGGGCGTAGTCCTCGCCGAACCAGCTTCGACCCGACCGGTCAGGGTAGTGCGCCGTCAGCGCGATGTCCTCGCCTCGGGCTTCCAGCGTGAGTTGGAGATCCTGCAAATAGTCCTCGTCCGAAGCGCAGGCCCGTCCGACCGCCCGCACCTGATCCAGACCGGCCACGCCCACGACGTCGAGCTCGCCGGAGCCGGCCTCGAGGCGTAGCTGCCGGGAGGCCGACGCGGCGAGCGTCACGGTGCGCTCGGCCGAGTAGGTGCACCTCGCCTGGCTGGGCGTCTGCACAACCGCCCCGGCGGCCGAAGTACTCGCCAGAAGCAGCCCTACGACTGGAAATCCGCGCATCTCCCGCTCCTCGCTTGGGTAGGTCACACCCAGAGTGTTCGTTGACCTTTGGACGGTGCGCCCAGGCGCTGGGTTGGAATCGCCGAGCACCTCTGGGGCCCGTCCTCGCCTCCCTACGAAACCCTGCAGGGTCACGTTTCAGGACGGCCACGGCCTCGAAAGCTGGAAGGTGGCGGCAACCCTGCCGAAGGATCGCGGCTGACGCCGACTCACGCCATCAGATCATACCGACCGGGCGCGTCGCTGGAGTTGGGAAACACGCGCTCTGCCTGGGCGTGCGTGAGATCGAACGTCCCGGCGATGACTCCCTTGAGCACGGCACGCGTGTCCAGCGTAGGGCGCAGGTCGCGGTTGTCGAAGAGCTGAGAGTCGCGCAGGCCCGGCCAGTCGGTCACGAGCGCGCTGCGCGCGACGTTGGGGCCGAGGATGAATCCGGCCCCTGCGGTGCCGTGGTCCGTGCCGCGCGTGCCGTTGGGTCGCGCCGTGCGCCCGAACTCGGTCATGGCCACGACGGTCGTCTGGCTCCAGACGTCGCCCATCTCATCGCGGAACACGGTGAGCCCCTGGGCAAGCTGACCGAGCAGTCGGTCGAGCGGGCCGCCTTCCATGCCCTGGTTGGCATGCGTGTCCCAGCCGCTGAACTCGACGGCGGCGATGTTGGGCCCGTCGGGCTGACGCAGGAATCGCGCTGCCGCGCGGAGGATCGGCTCGACGCCGGCGCGTGCGCGAGCCGCTCCCGCGCTGCCCGTCGCGCCCATATCCGACGTGATCTCGCGCTGCGCCACTGCCGCCTCGAAGCGGTTATACAGCGTGGGGTCAGAACGATAGAGAAGGTGGAGCCGGTCGAGGTAGCTGTCCTCGACCATCCCGAGCTGCGCGGGCGACCAGGTCGCGACCGGGTGCGGGCCCGTCATGGACCGCGGCATTCCGGCAGCCACGGCGATTCCCGAGCGCTGGCCTTCCATCACCTGCAGCAGGCGATTGAGCCAGCCGTCCGCGGATCCATCCGGACCGCTCAACCCCGTCTCCAGCACCGCCTGACCGTCGAAGTGACTGCGCGTGCGGTAGGGAATCGCCAGCGCGTGCAGCGCGACCAGCTCGTCGCGGTCCCAGAACGCACGCAGCGGAGCCAGCCCGGGTGCGAGCCCGAAGCCATCGGTCAGCGCGGTCAGCTTGCTGGACTCGAACGCCATCGATCCGCGTATCGACTGGTAGCCGGCGTCGCCGAACGGCACGATCGCCGCCAGGCCATCGAATCCGCCACGCAGCAGCACGAAGACGAATCGTCCGCGCTCGGGCACCTGTGCGAAGTGCACCACGGGGTTCGCGAACGTGGCGACCCCGCCGTAGCACATACAGCGCAGGAAGTCTCTCCGGTCCATGCTCACCTCCACTGGAAGGCCGGCCCACCGCTGGCCAGCGCGATACGCTCTTCGGCTGCGATGGATCCGTCCGCCAGCAACGTGCGCAGCGGATCCGCCTCGCCGACGTCCACGACGCTCAGCAGCTGGTCCGGCTCCACGCTCGCCCGCGCGACGCGCGCCGCGATGGTGCGCGCCAGCTCGGCGCGGTTCATGAGCGAGTCGGGGTCAGCCCATTCCTGCGTCGTATCGGCATAGCCCTTGGGCGCCGCGGGTCCCCACAGCGGCTGGCGCAGCTGCATGAGCAGCGGCGCAAAGCCGTCCTGTGCCTCACGGACGCGTAACGCGCGGAAGACCGCGACCAGCCAGTCCTGCGGCGTCCTGAACTTGCGCGTCTCCGGCGCCCAGGCCGCGTCCACGCGTACCATCGTCCTGGCGACCTCGCGCAAATCGCCTTCTGTGCTCGCGAATACGCGAGCGACCTGGTCGATGGCTTCGGCGGGTGGATCGTCCGCCACGAAGTGCCGCACCAGCTTGGTCGCTACGAAGCGGGCCGTGGACGGATGGCGGCACAGTGCGCGGATGGCGGACTCGCCCTCGCGTGCTCCGGACTCGTCGTAACGAACGCCCAACAGAGTCTTGCTGCCGGGCTCGTGAGTCAGCGGACGGAAGACGAAGCCCAGGTCGCCGTCACCACGCGCACCGCGCGCGGCCGGGCCGATCCCGCCCGTGCTCCATCCCGTCAGGATGCGAGCCAGCTCTTGAACATCCTGCTGCGTGTATCCGCCAGCGACGCCCAGTGTGTGCAGCTCCATCAGCTCGCGGGCATAGTTCTCGTTCAGGCCACGCCGCTGGCCACCAGGCCCCGTGCGGCGCCCGGCCTGTGAGCCCGGACCCACGGATTGCGCGTTGTCGAGGTAGAGGAGCATCGCGGGATGGCGAGCCGAGGCGAGGACCATGTCCTCGAACCGCCCGAGCACGTGCGGACGAATCGCCTCGCGCTCGTAGGAGCCCGCCAGGGGCGCGAGGATCGGCTTCGCCGCCACGGAGATGCAGAGATGGTTGGACCAGAAGCCCACCAGCCGCTCGACGTAGGGGCGCTCCGTCACCAGCCGCTGGCCCAGCGCCGCCCTCGCCTCCGCCACCGCGACCTCGCGGATGCGCCGTCTCGCCTGCTCGAGCGCGGCCTGATCCCTCGCGCCCTGGGCCCGCCGCAGCCCGCTGAAGGCCTCGGCCACCTCGGCCGCGGACGGCACGCCCAACCCGGCCCCCATGTCCGGCGCACCCCCCTCGAGCTGCGCCTCCAGCCAGCCGCGAGCGTCCGCTACCGTCGCTCGCTCACCGATTCGGGCGCCCAACCCGCAGCGGTTGAGAGCCCGCAACATCGCGTCCATTCCGCTCTCCCTCCGCTCGTGCGAATCCGCCCCTTCAGCAGGGCGGCCTACTCCCTCCTAGATGGAATACTCACCCGGAATGTTAGGGGCGACAGGGTGGGGGGGAGCTAAGTTCCGAAAGCTTCCCGCACGGATCCGCTTGTGGGGTGCGTCGTCCGCGTGTGAAAGGTTGCTCTCACGCGCGCCGGGTCTTGCGCGGTCGCCCTCCCTTCCTGCCGTTCCGCCGGGCCGCCGCCGCCTTGGCCTCGCTGCGCACGCGGCCACCGCGACGCCCCAGCTCGCGCGCTATCTCACGCATCCAGCGCCTCGAGCCGAAGACACCGGACACCAGCTCCGGCACGAGGAGATCCGCGTCCAGGCGCTCCCAGTGCAGCGCTTCGCCATCCATGACGATCTCGACTTCCGCCAGCTCATCGGCAGAGGCCTCAAACCCGGAGATTTCGCCGTAGAAGCTGCCGTCGTCCTCCAAAGTCTCGTAGTGAGCCTGATGCATGGCTCCGCGCACGTATTCCCTCAGCATCGGATCCTACCTTCCTGAGTCGGGCGTCCGTCGTCCTGGACAGCCAACTGGTGGTTCAGATGCCCAGGGCATGCCCCGCTGGTCGATGATATCGCAAGTCTATCGCGTCAGGCCAGCCTCCGCCTCGACGCAACGGCAACATGGCGCCTACCCTGGCGCCTTCATCACGTGCACGTGCGGGGGTGGGTGATCGTTCGGGTACATCTGAAACCGGAAGCCTCGCTCTCGATGCACCGTCGGCATGCGTTAAACCCAAGCGATTGGGATTCGCAAGAGCGCGTACCGCGTGCGGCAAGGACGCGCGAGCCGGACGGGAGATATCAGGGTGGAGCAGGGACCCCGGAATGTCGGAAAGGGTCACCGAGAGATGTCGGACGACGGATGGAACGTATCTTGT
>JACQVC010000274.1 GCA_016209995.1 Gemmatimonadota bacterium | reverse complement strand
CGCCCACCAGGCCCACCACGAGGACGGCGGGCAAGTCGGCCAATCCTCGCCCGGCCAGCAGCAGCAGTCCGCCCAGAACCAGCGCCCAGCCGCCGGCCGTTGCAAGCTGGAGCATCCGAACGCGCCAGCCTGCGGGACGCTTGCTGCGGCGTTTGACGGTCACCATCGACTCCTCCTAGGCGGTGCGCATCACGGTGGTGACAAGCAAACTACACGTCTCGGGCCGAGAACGCGGAGGACACGGAGAACAAGTTCAAAGTATTTCAGTTCTTCGCGACTCCCATCTATGTGCTGATTTCTCCGCGTCCTCCGCGTCCTCCGCGTCTCCGCGTGAGCTGATGTCAGCCAGACCCCTTGCTCCACTCGTCACAATCCTTCCTGATCCTCGCGCGTCCCTCACCTGCGGAAAAACTCGATGCACGCCTGAACCAACCCCGCCGTCGTGAACTCCTCGGCCACCACGGCCACCGCGAACCCCAGCTCCCGCGCCGTCCTCGCCGTCACCGGCCCGATCGCGGCCACCGGCGCACCGCCTGTGAACGTTCCCAGCAGTCTGTGATAGTTTATCACCGTGGAGGACGACGTGAACGTGACCAGGTCTACTTCGCGCCGGTCGAGACGCTGGCGCAGCGTCTCCATGCCTTCCCCATCGGGAACCGTCTCGTACGCGGCGACCTCCACGACCCGCGCGCCCAGGGCGCGCAGACCCCGGGGGAGTTCTTCTCGTGCGACGGCGGCACGCGGCAGCAGGATTCGCCGGTCCCTCAGCGTATCAGCGCCTGCCAGCGCCGCGACGACTGATTCCGCGATGTAACGAGTCGGCACCAGGTCGGCCACCACGCCCATCCGCTCGAGAGCGGCCGCTGTAGCCGGACCGATCGCGCAGACCCTGACCCCGCTCAACGCTTGCGCGTCCAGTCCCTGGCCACGCAGCTCCCGCCCAAAGGCTGTGACGCCGTTCGCCGATGTGAATACGACCCAGTCGTACTCCCGCACTTCCTGGATGGCGCGGCGCAGCGGCTCGAGATCCTGCGGCGGCTCCACGCGAATGGTCGGGAATTCGATGACAGCGGCCCCCGCCTCGACAAGCTGCAGGCTGAATGCCGCCGCTTGCGCGCGCGCCCGGGTCACCACGACCGTCCGCCCGTGAAGCGGCTTGGATTGCATCCTAGGAGCCTAGCAGGTCGCTGAGAGACTACAGCGGGGACCTCACCAGGCAAAAAAAGAAGCGGCGCCCTCGCCGCTCTCCACACAGACTCCGGCCTTCAGTTGGATCCTTTCCGGGGCAACTCACCGGACTCGCCGGGTAACTGGAAGACCTCCGGCCCGCATGGTCAGGCACCGGCCGCCGCCGCGGCTCCGCGCACGGGCGCCTTGTGGACGCGCCCCGACTTGATGCAGGACGTGCACACGCGCACCCGGCGCACCGCACCGTCGGCCTCGATGATCCGAATCCGCTGCAGGTTGGGCAGCCAGCGCCGCTTCGTGCGGTTGTTCGCGTGGCTGACGTTGTTGCCCACGGACGGGATCTTGCCGCAAACGTGACAGACCTTGGCCATAACGAATCGCTATCGCTAAGTGTGTGGGCAGTCGCGCCTGATCGCTAATTATCTGCCGTTCCTTACGGTACCCCCGTGGCCCGTCGGCGCTCCGCCCGGTCCACCTGCAGGAAGCTCGTGGCGAACTCCGCCTCGGCACGCTGTGAGGCATCGGCCAGCACGCCTTGGCGCTGCCAGTCGCGCAGCACGCTATCCGTCATCCGGTGCACCGTTCCCAACACGCGCAGTACGTCACCCCCCGCGACCGTCAGACCGCTGGCGACAACGCCCGAGTCCAGCCGCACGAGGAAGGGCGTCTGGTTGGGAAGCTGCGTCCAGAACGCCTGGTTCCCCAACCGGCTCGCCACCTGAACGCTATCCAAGCGCAGGCGCATTCCCACGTAGCTGTCTGGTTCGGTCCCGAACGTCGCCCACTGGGTGGGCGGAACCGGTGCGAACACGGTGTCCGTCGCAGCTTCCTCCCGAACCGGGACCACGGCGACGCTCGTCCGCTCGCCCGTCTCATAGAGCCAGTACATGAACGCGAACACCGATCCGATCGCAACCACGGCCAGCAATGCCGTCAACTGGCTGCCTCCCCTGGAGCGCGCCCGTTCGGCCTTGGCGATCATTCCCCCGTCTTTTGCACCAGCTCGATGAGCGCCATGTCAGCTGCATCCCCTCGCCTGGCACCCAGCTTGAGGATTCTCGTGTATCCCCCGGGGCGAGTCGCGAATCTCGGACCGATGTCCGCAAACAGCTTCGCCAGCACCTCCGGATCGCTGATCCGGCGGGCCGCGAGTCGCCGGGCATGCAGATCTCCGCGCTTCGCCAGCGTTACCAGGCGCTCGGCGAACGGACGCAGCTCCTTGGCCTTCGCCGTGGTCGTCGTGATGCGCTCGTGGCGAAACAGCGCCGTGGCGAGGTTCCGCAACAGTGCCCGCCGGTGACTCGCCGAACGCGAGAGAGCGCGTCCCGTATTACGATGTCGCATAGGACCGACCCACGAT
>JACQVC010000281.1 GCA_016209995.1 Gemmatimonadota bacterium | reverse complement strand
CGGCGTGATGTCATCGAGGATCCAGAAGCCGCGGCCGTAGGTGGCGACGACCAGGTCGCTGAAATGTGGCTGAATCGCCAGCCAGTGCACCGGAGCGTGGGGCAGGTTGCTCTGGAGCGGGTACCAGGTCTCGCCGTCGTTCCACGAGACGTACAGGCCGTTCTCTGTACCCAGATAGAGCAGCCCCGGCCGCACCGGGTCCTCGCGGACCACGTGCACGTAGCTGAAGGTGCTCTTCGGGATGCCTAGCGAGACAAGTTTCCAGGTCCGCCCGTAGTCCTCGGTCTTGAGCGCGTACGGGTCCCGGTTGTTCACCTGGTGCAGATCGAGCGAGACGTAGGCCTTGGCCGGATTGTGCGGAGACGGCTCGATGTTGCTCACGGTCCCCCATTCCGGGGTGCCCGGCGGGAAGTTGCGCGAGACGTTCACCCAGTTCCGGCCGCCGTCGCGGGTGACGTGCACCTGCCCGTCATTGCTCCCGGCCCAGATGAGCCCCTCCTGGACGGGCGACTCGGCAATGGCGAAGAGCGTGGAGGCGATGTCCACGCCCAGATTGTCCTCGGTGAGGCCGCCCGAGCCGTGCATCTTGCTGCGGTCGTTGAGGGTCAGGTCCGGGCTGATGGTCGCCCAGCTCTGCCCGCCGTCGACCGTCATGTGGACGTGCTGGCTGCCCACGTAGACTTTTTCGGCGTGGTGCGGCGAGACGGCGACGGGGAACGTCCAATTCCAGCGGTAGCGGTGCAGCCCCGGCGGTGAGCCGCCCGTGCCCTCGTGCCAGACGCGCACGTCGCGAAGCTGGCCCGTGGCCTCGTCGTAGCGGGTGAGATCCCCGCCGTAGCTGCTGGCCCACACGATGGCGGCGTTGCCCGGGAGCGCGTAGTTGAAGCCGCTCTCGCCGCCGCCGGTCGACTGCCAGAGCGAGATCGGAATGCGACCCTGGCCCGTGCGGGCATTGCTCGGCCCTCGCCGCGACGGTCCGTCCTGCCGGTTACCGTAGACCATGTAGGGGATCTGGTCGTCCACGGCCACGTGGTACATCTGGCCGGTGGGAAGCTGGGGGACGTACCAGGTCTCGCCACGGTTGACCGTTACGTTGACGCCCCGATCGTTGCCGCCGAGGATCCGGTCCGGGATGAGCGGGTCGATCCACATGGCGTGCCAGTCGCCGCGGGGCCCCACCGTGCTGGTGACACCGCCGTCCAGCGAGCGGGACAGGGCGGTGGCCAGGAAGTAGACCTCGTTCGGATTGTCCGTCGCAACGGCGATCTCGGTATAGTAGTGCGGCCGGGTGTGCAGGTCCTGGTCGCGGTTGATCATGCGCCAGCTCTCGCCGCCGTCGTCCGAGCGCCAGAGCACGCCTTTGAACTCGAACATCGCCGTCTCGATGACGGCGTAGACTCGATTGCGGTCGGAGGGCGCGAACTTGACGGCGATCTTCCCGGTGGGCGGCTCGGGCAGCCCGCGCGTGAGGCGCTCCCAGGTCGCACCGCCGTCGCGCGTGATGTAGAGGCCTCCGCCGGGTCCGCCGCTGTTCCGGGCCCAGGTGCGGATGAAGATCGGCCACATAGCCACGATCAGGCGCTCCGGGTCGCCCGGATCCATGGTCATGTCGGACACGCCGGTGTTCTCATCCACGAAGAGCACGCGCTCCCACGTCCGGCCGCCGTCGCGGGTGCGGTAGACGCCCCGCTCCTGCTGCGGCCCGTACGCGTGTCCCAGCGAGCCCACGTAGACGATGTCCGGGTCCCGCGGGTTGATCAGGATGTTCGCGATCCGCCCCGTCTTCTCGAGGCCCATGTGCTTCCACGTGCGGCCCCCGTCGGTGGACTTGTAGACGCCGTTGCCGATGGAGAGGTTGCTGCGGATCGAGTGCTCGCCGGTGCCGGCCCAGATCACCTGCGGATCGCGCGGGTCCAGCGCCAGGGCACCGACCGAGGACACCTGTTGGCCGTCGAAGATGGGGATCCAGTTGATTCCGGCATCCGTGGTCTTAAAGATGCCGCCGGATGCGGCGCCGGCATACATCACGTTCGGGTTGCCCGGCTCGCCGACCACCGCGATGACGCGGTTGCCATCCGGTCCGATGTAGCGGTACTTGAGCGTCTCATACAGATCTGGCGAGAGCGTCTGTGCGACAGCCCCCGTCCACGACGCGGCGCAGAGCACCGCGAGCAGCACGGCAGTGGCGTGCTTTCTGGTGGGTAGAATCCAGTTGTGTGCCATGGTGTCCTCCTTCGCGACAGAAGGCCCGCCCAACACCGAATACGCGTCCACGAGCGTGGCGAACGCATCCCTCTCTAGCCGGTAGTCCGCGACCAACTGCCGCGGGCGCCGGCTCCGATGACCTCCTGTCGGGTGCACCAGCAACGTGGCCATGGGCTCCCCTCGCCGGCGGGGACCGTATCGGTGGCGGGCGCATTCCCGCCGGCGAGGAGGAACCCCGTCTGCGCGCCCGCCACCTTCGGAACGTCAGACCTCCGGGGTCCTGACTCCAGGAACCGAGCCAACGGGCGCATCAGCGACTCGAGGTCACCGCGACACGCTGCCGTCGTATCTGCTGTACGTACCACTCCACCTCCTTCAGGAGCGCCTGGGCATCGAAGACGATCCCTTCCTTGATCGTCCAGATCACGCCGCCCTTGTTCGGAAGCTGATCTCTGGGCACCATGCCGTAGAATCCGTAGCCCCGGCCGTACATCACCTTGAAGTTGTCCAGCGGGTTGCCGTTGATGACGGCCAGATCCGCCACACATCCCACGCGGATACCGCAGTGCTTCTCGAGCCCGAGTGTCTTCGTGGCGTTGGTCGTAGCGATCCGGATGGCATCGATGGGATGAATTCCCGCCTCCTGGAAGAGCTCGAGCTCGCGGATGATGGCGATCCCACCGCTACCGCCGACATCGGTCCCAGCCGTGAGCACACCGCCCATCTCGTGGAACTGTTTGATCCACTTCATCCAGATCCGGAAGTTCTCCTTCCACATGACCTCGTCCGAGGTCTTCCACTCGCTGGCATAGCCGCCGTGGCGGCCGGGGTCGGGAAGCGCCTCCTCGTAGGTGCCCAGGCCCAGGGTCTCGGTCCAGGGTTGGATGCGAACCCGCTGTCGCTCCCGCATCCCTTCGTAGACGGCCATGGTCGGGTTCCAGGCCGTCCCGTTGTCGATAAAGATCTGCAGGGCCTGGGTGAGACGATCCGGATACTGGTCCGCTTCTTGCCACAGCGCACCGGCCCAGCGAAAGCGGTCCAGCTCATCCCAGTAGTTGTAGTCCGGCGGAAAATTCTGGGTGTGCGGGAGGGCCGCGTCAGGCACACCGTACCAGTGTTCGATGCTGGCCACGCCGGCGTTCGACGCCACTACGGCATCGCTCTCCGAGACCTTCAGGTCCGTCACCACGTGCATGCCGAGCTGTTTCCCCGCGGCCGTCGCCGCCTCCATGACGTCTGGATAGTGGCCCGGGCTGCGACTGATCTTGATGCAGTCCGCACCCAGCTCCTTCATTTCCCGGACGACGCGACGCGCGTCCTCGGGCGTGTGTCCCACGTCCCACCGGCGCAGAGGAAGGGGCCAGCGCTGACAGAGGATGAGCCGCGGCGCCACGATCTCGTTCGCGGCTGCAAGCCGGCGCTGCTCCCGCATCACGTCCATGCCCGCGCCGGTTCCCGCGTCCCTGACCGTCGTCACGCCGTGCCCCAGGTAGAGGCGGTATTGATACTCTGCATTCAAACCGGGTCCTCCCGGTCGCTCCAGATGAGCGTGCATTTCCACCAGACCGGGAATGGCGTACATCCCCTCGGCGTCGATCACCTTGTCCCCTGTCGCACGCTCGCGCGCGACCACCGGATCCACGTTCCGGAGATCGGTGATGATCCCATTCTCGATAACCAGATCGATCGGCCCCTGTGCCGGCATGCCACGGTTGGCCCGAGGACTTCCTCGCCCATCCACGATCGTCACACCCCGAATCACGAGTCGGCCGTACCTCTGCCCTCTCGTCGTGCCGAGCGGAATCAACTGGTCATCCGGAGGCACGTATCCGCTGCCGATCTGGGCACTCGACCCTTCCGGCATCCCCAGCCAGCTTCCCGCGACGAGCAGCGTCGCCCCGACGAACTCCCACGTCTTCTTCATCGTTCGCCCCTCCCTTCAGCGGAAACGGCAACACCCAGAGAGGTCGCTGGTATGGCATCCTCTCCTGCGCCGTTCGGCATCGGTCCGAGAGATCGTCCTGACCAACGCGGCCACCCTCTATGTTTCCGATGTTCGGATCGTTAAATCCGTTATTTGCCTGCAGTATGTTCTCTGGGCGGCGGCCGTGTCAAGCACCTTGTCCAGCGGGTTCTTTGGGGTTATCCCGCGAGGCCCTGAAGCTGGCTGCCCGGAACAGAGAGGTGGCCGCAAGCGACGGTCTTGGCTGGTCGTTTCAGCACGACCCGGCCAGATCGGCCGAGTTCCCCAGCGACGCTACCACGAAGAGCTCGACAGCCGCTTAGGTGGGCCTCATGGGTCGGAGGCCAGCGTGGTCATTCCAGCGCTGCGCCCCTCAGCTCTGGAATCAGAGTTAGCGTCGCGAGGATGTCCACGACGTAGATCGACGCGAGGAGTCCAATCGCCGCGCTGAAGGAATACCGCGCCGCGAGCGTGCCGACGACCAGGGGCCCGAAGCCGCCAGCTGCCCGCCCGAGGTTGAAGAGGACGTTCTGCGCCGTCGCTCGGACCCTCGTCGGATAGCACTCCGAGATCAGGGCGCCGTAGCCGCCGAGCATGCCGTTGACGAAGACGCCCATGACGGCGCCGCCGATCAGCAGAGTGCCCGGCGAAGTCAACTGTGAGTATGCGTAGACCATGATCACGGCGCCGGTCTGATAGAGCAGGAAGCTCGGGCGCCGGCCGAGGCGGTCTGCGAGGTGGCCGAACGTCCAGATGCCGAAGATCATGCCGAGGACCGTGGCCGCCGTCCACAACGATGACTGCGTCAGCGTGTAGCCGAAGCTCCGGGCCAGATGCGTCGGCATCCAGATCATCATGCCGTAGTACCCGAAGTTCTGGATGGCACACAGGATCAGGATTCCCGTGCTCACCTTGGCGGTGGCCCCATCCTTGATCAGGAATCGCAGCTCGACGCCGGCGCGAGGCTGACGTGCGCGCTCCATGAACAAATCGGGTTCTTCGGTCTGCGCACGGATGACGAACGAGACGATCGCCGGCAGCAGGCCAACGGCGAACATCCCGCGCCAGCCGATGAGCGGGAGCAGCACCGGCGTCACGAATGCCGCTGCGAGCACACCGACTTGCCAGCCGATTCCGACGTAGGACGACACACGCGCGCGCCGGCTGGCAGGCCACGCCTCCGCCGCCAGCGCCATTCCGATGCCGAACTCCCCACCGAGGCCGAGACCGGCCAACGTGCGGTAGACGAGCAGGTCCCAGTATCCCTGGGCCAGCGCACAGAGCCCTGTGAATGCGGCGAAGATGAGGATCGTCCAGCTTAGAACGCGGACACGCCCGAGCGAGTCGCTCAGCACGCCGAAGATGAGGCCGCCCGCAACCGCACCGACCAGCGTCCAGGTCGCGAGCGATCCCGCCTGGGGGCTCGTGAGTCCCAGGTCGTCGGAGATGGCCGTGAGGATGAATCCGAGGATCAGAAGGTCGAACCCGTCCATCGCGTATCCGACCGCCGAGGCGAAGAGGGCCTTCCAGGCGTAGCGAGTCGGCTGCGTTTCCGAACGCGGGGACAGGCGCACGCCGGGTGACTGCTCGGGCGATATGGGCATCCGCTGTGAGCGCGCGCTCGCTTCCCTCAGCGCGACGGGTACGCGCGCCGCGCGGGGCTGCAGTTGGGCCACGCGCGCGGCTGGCCGGTGCGCGGATCGGGCGGCAAGATCGCGCGATCCCGCGGCACGCGCTCCGGATCTTCCGACGCCAGATACATGAGCATCGCCGCGAGCGTCGCGTTGTTCTTGAGATCGTCGAACACGATCTTGTCGTACGTGTCGCGGTTGGTATGCCAGCTGTACTGCCGGTAATCAGGGTAGCTCGACTGGAGGCGCAGCGCCGGCGCGCCGTGGCACAGGAACGAGGAGTGGTCGCTGCCCGGGTTCTCCTGGGGCCCCGGGAAGTCGAGCCGGATGTGCCGGGCGATGTCGGTAGGCACCTGCGCAATCCATTTCGCGACGTGCGCGCCCGCGCCGGCGAGTCCCTGAGTCTCGATGACCTCGACGCGCCAGGTCCCGTTGTCCTGGTTGAACAGGACCTGGAGGTTCTCCACGACATCGGGATGGTCCTCGGTGAACGCGCGCGAGCCGATCGTCCCCTGCTCCTCGCCGCCCCAGTGCCCCACCAGGATGGTTCGCCGCGGGCGCGGGTACGCCGTGCGCAAGATCCGCATGGCCTCGTGCATGGTGAGGGTACCGGTGCCGTTGTCCGTGCTGCCGGTGGCTCCGTGCCACGAGTCGAGATGAGCCGAGAGCATGACGTACTCGTTGGGCAGCTCGGTGCCGCGGATTTCCGCGATCACGTTGAACATCGGCACGGTGCCCTGGTCCTCCGCCTCCGCGGCGATCCGTACGCGCGGGCCCTGGCGGTTCACGGCCAGGCGATACAGCAGGCCATAGTCCTCGCAGGAGAGATCGATGGAAACGGCCCGCTCCGTGTCGGCGTCGAAGATCTTGTTGACGCCCCAGCCCTGCGACCAGAGCAAGGTGAGCATGGCCGCCGCACCCGCGTCCGCGAGGCGCTGGTGAGGGTTGTTGCCCAGCGCCCGCAGCCGGGCCGTCCAGGACTGCAGCATGG
>JACQVC010000267.1 GCA_016209995.1 Gemmatimonadota bacterium | reverse complement strand
GTCCCCATGCGCGCGATCTGCTCCGCCGTCATCCGCTTCGCCGTGCCCGGAACCGCGAAGATCCGGACATCCTTTCCGATCAGCTCTTCGCGAGCATACCCGTGCATCTCCGCTTCCGCGGGATTGATGTAGACGATGCGGCCGTCGAGATCGGTGATCGTGACTCCGATCTGCATCGTTTCCACGGCCTTCTCCAAGCGCCGGAACGCCGCCTCGACCTGAACGCGCCGCGAGATGTCGCGAAAGATGACGAAGGCGGCGGCCTCGTCTCCCGGCACGCGCACGGGATAGGCCACCACCGACACGTCGATCGCGGTGCCGTCCTTGCGCCGCCGGATCGACTCGACTTCCATCGGCTCGCCGGCGACCATGCGCCGCGTCACGGCCCGCGCCCAGCGCAGCTGGTCCGGGAACGTGACCATCTCATCCAGAGCTTCGCCCACGACCTCGCGGGAGCCGAACCCGAACAGCTCCGTGAACGCGCTGTTCACCCGCAGAACGCGAGCTTCGCGGTTCACCAGCACAATGGCGTCCGTCGAGCTCTCCAGGAGATCCTCCAGGTAGGCCTTCTGAACCTCCAGCCGCTGTTCGACGTGACGCTGTCGGGCCGAGATCCGGCCGAGCAGGAAGAGCGCGAGTATCGCCAGGACACCGATGACGGGTGGGGCGAGCTCCGTGATCCAACCCTGCGGGTCGGGCGCCACGGCCAACCCCACCAGCCACGATGCATGGGCCATCGCCAGCGTGCTGATCACGAACGCTAGCAGCCGCCGGTACGGGTCGCCCCTGCGGCCCGCCAGGACGATGCCCCAGAGGCTGGCCGCCAGCAACGCGCCGATCGATACGGGTAGAAATGGCGACACGAGTTCCACTCCGTCCACGCCTCGCGGTATCGGAGATGCGGCCACGCAGTACGCCTCTGCCCAGCCGGTGACCGGTACGGGGCAACGGATGTGCCAGGGCAACCGTCCAGCCAACCTTCGAATCCACAATCGGTTGAGTTCGGTGGCTTCTGTGGTGCCGGAGGGCTATTTCGACCGAATCGGGCACCGTGACCGAAACGGCCCGGTCAGGTTGACCGACGAGGGCCGCGTTCGCGGGTGGAGGGTCTAGAAGGCTGTTGAAAAGCCGTCATTCCGGCGCAAGCCGGAATCCAGGCTTTTTTGAGGCACGTAAACGATCGCTCGCCGCCCCGTATTTCCACGTCATTGGCACAGAGTGAAGACTCCATGCAACCGGACTCTGGATTCCGGCTTGCGCCGGAATGACGGAATCGGTGCGGCGTCCTTTTCAACAGGCCCCTAATCCGCCAGCCCCGCTAGCCGCCCTCGCCCCACAGCTCCGGCTGCTCCTCGGGAGGACCCGGATAGATCACGCGGCCGTCGGGAAGCACGCGCGCGTTTGGGTTGAGGCGGTGGACCTCCGTGCGGGAGGGGCTGATCACGTGGATGACCCGGAGGCCTCGCGCCACCAGCGCGTCGGCGATGATTTGCCGGTGACAGCGCCAGGGTGTGACCTCGGCGCACATGATGGCTGTGGACGCGCTGCGGACCTCGCTCGTCAGCGTGTCCAGCGCCGTCGCGAATTCAGCCGAATCCATGTGGTCTGCGTAGCCGCGGAACGCGCGGGATCGCCACGCCGTATTGGGCGAGTCTGGCCGCGGGCTGCGTCGGCCTCCCAGTCCGGGCTCGTGACGGTACCGGATCCCGGCCGAGCGCAGCGCGTCCACCAAGACGTCGCGACCGAAGTGTGGATGACGGCGCGAGGCGGGGAAGCGGCGCACGTCCACGAGCAGAGCGACGCCGAACTGACGCAGGAGCGCCACGAGCTCGTCGAGGCTCCGAGTCGAGTGCCCCAACGTGTAGACGGTTGCAGGCGAGTCCATGACGCTGCGCCAAGTCTGCTTTCGTGACCGCTGCGACCTGAATGTCGGAATCTCGAATGGACCCACGGATCGTGCTATGCCGGGTCTGGAAGTGCGGGTGGCGCGCGGGCGTGCAAGGGAGGGTGCAGAAATTGCAGGTTCCGTTGTGCTTTGTACCGCTGTCCCGGTATACTAGCGTTAGGAACCAGCCACCGGAGCCCTATCCCATGCAAGATTCGTTGCGGGGGGACCCCGGAAGGCCTACCCCAGGCCACGTTCGTTGCGTGGGGACCCTTGGGACCGATCCTGACTGGGAGGAAGAAACATGCTGACGATCAGTACCATCAAGGCCGATGTAGGCGGCGTCGGGGGCCACACGCGCCCATCCACGCGGATGGTGCAGGCGGCTCGCGACGAGCTGCGCCAGGCCCTGGATCGCGGACTGATCCTGGACTACGACGTGACGTATACCGGCGATGACATCTGTCTGCTGATGGTCCACCGCCATGGCAACGACAACGCCGAGATCCATGAACTCGCCTGGAGTGTGTTCAAGAGCGCGACGGAGATCGCCCAGGACGAAGGCCTCTACGGCGCCGGTCAGGATCTCCTGAAGGATGCGCCGTCCGGCAACGTGCGGGGCGCCGGCCCGGGTGCGGCCGAGATCACCTTCGACGAAACCGTGAAGGAGCGGCGGGCGGAGTCGTTCATGGTGTTCACGGCTGACAAGTGCGGGCCCGGTGCGTTCAACTTCCCGCTCTGGGCCGTTTTCACCAGCCCGCTCTTCTGCGCCGGCCTCATGCTGCCGCAGCTGAAGGCGGGCTTCCGCTTCGTCGCCATCGACATGGAGCACGCGGGCGGTGACCGGATCATCGAGCTGAACACCCCCGAGCAGCACATTGACCTGGCGATCCTGCTTCGAGACGAGAACCGGTTCGGTATCAAAGCGATCCACTCCCGGCGCTACAAGGACCAGCAGGTCGTGGCCGTGTCGACCGATCGACTCCACACCATCGCGGGCGAGTACAAGGGAAAGGATGACCCGGTCGCGATCGTGCGCACCCAGAACATGTTCCCGGCGCCGGAAGAGATCGTGAGCCCCTACTTCACCGCGCACTACGTGGCCGGCGATGCGCGCGGCAGCCATCACATGCCGCTCATGCCCGCGCCGATCAACACGGCCATCACCGGCGCCTACTGCCTCCCGATCGTCGCCTGCCAGGCTTACTCGGTCACGCACGACGGCCGGCTGTCGGAAGCCGTGGATGTGTTCGACAACCCGGCCTGGGACAGCACCCGGCTCAAGGCGCAGCAGAAGGCCGACGAGATGCGACGCCAGGGATTCGTCGGCCCGGCCATGCTCCCGATTCAGGAGCTCGAGTACAGCGCCTTCCGCACCTCGCTGGAGGAGCTGGAGAAGAAGTTCAAGATCGTGGAGAAGACGGAGGCGGCGTTCCAACCAGCCGACTGATCCCCTGCCGCCCCCGGCCACCCAGCGGGTTCGCGGGTTGGCGGGTTAGCGGGTTCGCGGGTCAGCCGGTTGGAGGGGTAGCACGCAGCGACATCAGGCACGCTCGGGCCCCAGGAAGCACTGTTCGCGGGGCCTCTGTGTTGCAATTCGTGAGACGACGTGCTGCGTGGCCCCCCCTGCCCTACCCGCTAACCCGCGAACCCGCTAACCCGCGAACCCGCCCGCTTTCTCAGTTCGGCCTGCTGGATGCGAACCTGCGCCATGACCTTGTCGATCACGGCTTGCGCGGTCTCGTTGCTGCGAGGTCGGTCGAGGAACTCGGAGTAATCGACCGGCGGGCCGAAGTACACGTAGATCCGCTTGAAGAGGCGTGGGAGATGGCGGCCTATGGGCAGCACCTCGCGCATCCCTTCGATCGCGACGGGCACAGCCTTCGGTCGCGTGGCGAGCATGAGAAGTCCTGCTCCCGGACGCGCCGGGCCGACGGCTCCGTCGCGCGTGCGCGTACCCTCGGGGAACAACGTCACGATGCCTCGCGGCAGCGCCCTGATCATCTGGCGCAGCGCGAAAGGGTCCTGGCGGCCGGCACGCACCGGAATGCAGCGCCACTGGTGAGCGAGCCAGGCGAGCACGGGATTCTTGAAGAAGTTCTCGACCGCGGCCGGGTTCCAGGGCATCAGGTGGGGCTTGATCACCGACCAGGGATAGAAGGCCTCGAGTCCCACCAGGAAGCTGTCGATCATGGACTGATGGTTTGACAGGAGCAGGGTGTTGCGCTGGTGACCGACGTGCGACCGCCCGATGACGGTGGTGCGGTTGAGGATGTGGAAGAGCACCCAGAACAGCGTGACGGTCGCGTTCGTCACCAGCCAGCTCGTGAACGGCGAGAGAGCGCGTGAGAACCAGCCCAAGGCGGCTACGGCTCCGCTGGTCCCTCGGCCGGACCTGCGCTGTGGTGCCGGCGAAGTCGCCGCGTGGCCAGCGCGACGGCGTACACACTCGCCAACCCCACCATCACGACGCCGCCCCACAACGAGACCGGCTTCAGATACTCTGCGTTCGTCCCACCAGTCGCGATCAAGTAGACCACCTCATCCAGCGCCAGCGCCAATCCGGCGCCGAAGACCACGAGAGCGGCGTCGAGCCACGCTGTGTGGCCGCGGAAGATAGCCAGCGGCACGCCGCCGACCGTCATGAGCGCGACGCCCGTGAACAAGTGATGGATGTTGTACGGCCCGATGTTGAAGTCCGCATCCGGAGACATGCGGAGCAACAGCCTCAGAACAGCGAACGTGCCGAGCACCGATGCGAGCAGGATGAGTGCGTTCCGCCGGATCACCTTCGCGGGCGTCCGGTAACGTTCGGCTCGATTCTCCTGACGAGGTTCGGAGAACACGAAGACGTATGTCTCCCCACAGCTGGTGGTCTGTGCGTCCCGCGCACCCTTGGTGGTCGAGCACCGGACCCAAGAAAGTCGCCGGAGGAAAATCACCTGCCTGCATCACGGCCGCAAGCAAACAACGCGAACATCGCCGAAGCCGCCGCTCGCACAAGCCCGATCACCCGCTGGCTTCGAGCCGTGATCCCCTCATCGGTCAATTCCGATCCCTGATTCTCTGCTGCCCGACCTCGATCCTCCCGCTCTCCTTTCTTGACGCCCGTTTTCGCTTCTCCCTACTATGGCCGTTGCGGAATCCCTGACCACCATGGCTAACCTGGGAGCATGCCGGGCCCGGAGCGTGTGACGTGAGCGGCCAGATCTGCTTGTTCGAAAGCGACGAGTTCCGGAAGCTCCTTCCGCTCGCCTATTTCCGCCCGGTGTACGAGCTGCGCCTCGGTATTTTCACGCTGCGCGAGCGGATCGAGCGGCATTACCGCGGAGCTACCATCGTGCCGCACTGCAGGCGCTACCTGGAGGATCTGCTCACCGAGCAGGGGGGCAACGCGGGGTTGAGCGCTCTGGCTGATGACACGTGCCTTTTCCTGAACGGCGCGGTTGTGGCCAACCGTGAGCTGGCCGACCGCGTCCCTCTGGCGGGCCCCGAGAACGTCGCGTACGTGGCCCGCGGCCAGATCGTGGCCGCGCGCCTAAGCGGCGCTCGAGTCAGCCGACTCAAGAAGAACCATACGGGGAACCCAAGGGGAACGGCGAAGGCGGCCGCCGGCAAAGCTCGCCGTAGCGGTGCGCGACAGAAGCCCAGTCCGGAAACCACCGTGCTCACCGCCGCGGACTTCGCTGGCCTAACGCGACAGGAGATCGACGCGGAATTGATCCGCTTCCCCTGGGAGCTCGTGCACCGCAACGCCGCCGTAATCGAGGAAGACTTCGCGGCGCTCCCTGCCGCCGGCCGACTCCTGCGTCGCGTGCGTGACGGCGCGCATCTCGTCGCACCGGACCGCATCCACATCGGCGAGGGCTCCGTGGTCTGGCCGGGCGCCGTGCTCGACGCGGAGTCGGGTCCGATTTACATCGGCAGAGACGTCACGATCTCACCCGGCGCAGTGGTTCGCGGCCCCGTGTTCATCGGGGACGGCTGCGTGATCAACCCGCAGGCGCTGATCCTGCGCGGCGTATCCGTGGGCCCGCTGTGCAGGTTGGGGGGCGAGGTGTCGACGTCGATCATTCAAGGATACTCCAACAAGCAGCACCTGGGCTTTCTGGGCCACTCGTACGTAGGCGAATGGGTCAACCTCGGGGCAGGCACGAGCAACAGCAACCTGAAGAACAATTACGGCACGGTCCGCGTCGTCGTGGACGGCGAGAGCGTCGACACGGGCGAGGCCTTCGTGGGCCTCATGGTGGGTGACCACTCGAAGAGTGGAATCAACTCGATGTTCAACACGGGGACCGTCGTCGGCCCCTGCTGCAACATCTATGGCAGCGGCTTTCCGCCGAAGTACATCCCCAGCTTCCTCTGGGGCGGTGCCGACGGATTCGTGGAGCACGAGCCCGACCGCTGCGTCGAGTCGGCCCGCAGGGTGATGGACCGCCGACACGTCGCGCTCACGCCGGCGTACGAGCGCGTCATGAGGACCGTGCATGCGCTGAGCCAGGCAGAGCGGAAGCGCTTCCTCAGGTAGACCGGCGCGCAGACTTGTCCCGCGAGCACCGAACCCTCGCGGCAAGTGGCCGGGTGAAGCCCGCTACTCCGCCCGACCGAACGCCTTGATCTCCTCCATCTCCTGCGACGACAGCTCGCGCGGCACCTCACCGCGGGCCAGCTTCTCCGCCTGGACGTGGCGGCGGATCGTGTCGACGACCTCGGGGTTCGCCAGCGTAGTCGTGTCCCCGACGTCGGTGAAGTTGGAGATCCCCGCGATGACCCTGCGCATGATCTTTCCGGAACGCGTCTTCGGCATGTCCGGCACGATCCAGACGTTCTTGGGCCGGGCGATCTTGCCGAT
>JACQVC010000266.1 GCA_016209995.1 Gemmatimonadota bacterium | reverse complement strand
TCCAGTGGAACGATCCCCTTTTCCTCCTGATACAGGATTACCCGTACTCGGGGCACTCCCGGCTTCTCCCAAGTTAGCAAATCTGTGAAGTCGGTGCACCGGCTGAACCCGGATCCCTGGGTTGAAACCCGTCGGAGGAGCAGCTTGTGTGTGAGGCGGTGACTTGGGAATGGCTGATTGGGAGTGTGCAGACGCTTAGCCCGCTACTCGAACTCCCGCCGGATCTGTTCCGTATGCTCCCCCACAGCCGGAACCCTGAGTCGCTCGAGCCCATTGTGCCCGAACACGGGGACCGCGGACACCGGAAGCTGGACCGGGCCCGATGGCGTATCGATCGTGGTGAGTCGCAGCTGCGGATGGTGCGTAAGGTCATCAACGGAGTTGAGACGGCCGAACGCGATACTCGCAGCCTCCAGGCGCTCGATTACCTGCTCCTGCGAGAGCTGGAGAAACACGCGCTCGATGGCCCGACCGAGCGCCTCCCGATTCGCAACCCTCCTGCCGTTCGAGCGGAAGGCCTCATCGAACGCCAGCTCCGGACACTCCAGCACATCGGCGCAGAAGCGCACCCATTCGCGCTCATTCTGGATGGACAGGATCAGCGTGCGCCCATCCCCTGTGGGGTATGGACCATACGGCGCAATCGTGGCGTGATGGAGCCCGCTGCGCGCCGGCGGCCTGCCGCCGTAGACCTGGTGCAGGTAGGGCACGGTCATCCAGTCGGCCAGGCAGTCGAACAGCGAAATCGTGATCGCGCACCCCTCACCCGTACGCTCTCGCGCCAGGAGCGCCTCGAGAATCGCCGCGTACCCGTGGATGCCCGCGCTGATGTCCGCTACCGATATGCCGACCTTCGCGGGCGCGTCCGCGTGACCCGTGACCGAGAGCAGCCCGGTCTCACCCTGGAGCAGGTTGTCGTACGCCTTCATGCGAGCGTATGGACCCGTCTTCCCGTAGCCGGTCACCTCGCACGTGATGAGCCGGGGATGGACGGCGCGCAGGGCGTCGGTCCCGAATCCGGCGCGCTCCGCGGCACCGGGCGCCAGGTTGTGGATGAACACGTCCGCACGCGCGATCATGCGACGCAGCAGCGCCGCGTCCTCTGGATCCTTGAGGTCCAACACGACCGACTCTTTGCCGCGGTTCAGCCAGACGAAGTACGCACTTTCTCCATGCACGACCTGATCGTAGTCGCGGGCGAAGTCGCCTTCCGCGCGCTCGATCTTGATGACCCTCGCCCCCGCAGCCGCCAGCCGACACGATACGAACGGCGCGGCCACGGCCTGCTCGAGCGCCACCACCAACGTCCCTTCCAGCACCCCGTTCATGCGAGCATCCCCTAGCGGGCTCAAGCGTCATTCCGGCGAAAGCCGGAATCCAGGTCGTTCAGGCGCGGTACACGTTTTGGTACGCCCCTGTCTCTCGCAATCGACGCCACGAACTGTGTAGTCGGTACAAGCCGAACTCTGGATTCCGGCTTTCGCCGGAATGACGCTTGGCTTATTCAACGGCCCGCTGACCCGCTGACCCGCTCAAACGGCCTCGATCGGGTGCATCGTCCGGCCGCCCACGACCGTGCGCACGACCGGGATGTTGATGATCTGATCGGGATCCACGTCGTGGGGATCCTCTCCCAGGATCACGAAGTCCGCGAGCTTGCCCGGAGTGATCGACCCCTTGAGGTTCTCCTCGAACGACGCGTAGGCTCCGTGCAGCGTGCCGATGCGGATCGCCTCATCCACGGTGACTCGCTGATTCTCACCCCAGACGGTCCCCTTCCAATCCTTGCGCGTCACCATGCTCTGGATGGCCATCAGCGGCTGGAAGGGACCCGGGCCGTAGTCCGACGCGCCCGGCACGCGGATGCCCGCATCGAGGAACGTGCGATGCGCGAACATCGAGCGCGTGCGCTCCTGCCCGTATTCCGCCCACTTCTCGCCGTGGTAGTAAACGTAGGTCCAGAACGGCGTTGGAATCGCGCCGATCGCCGCGATGCGTCGCACCAGGTCGGGATTGATCAGTGTGCAGTGCTCCAGGCGGTAGCGCGGATCCGGATGTGGATACCGCTGCAACACCTGCTCGTACGCCGTTAGGCACATGTCGATCGTAACATCGCCGTTCGCGTGGATGCCGATCTGGAAATCGTGGAGGCGGGCATCCTCGACCGCCTCGTTGATGTCCTGCTGCGTCATCGTGAGGATGCCATAGTCGTTCGGCCGGCCGACGTACGGCTGCGACATACGCGCCGTCCGTCCCGAGATCGAGCCATCCGCTCCGTACTTCACCGCGCCGATGCGCAGCCATTCGTCACCGAAGCCCGTGCGGATCGACGCCGCCTTCATGCCCGCGAACGCTTCGCTGCCTCCCGACGGGAAGAAGTACATGCGGAAGCGCATCTCGCCGGCGTGATACGCGTCTTGCAGCGCGAGGAGCGACTGCGTGTCTCCACCGGTCTGGTGGACGGAGGTCAGACCGCTGGCGGTCATCCGCTCGGAAATCACCCGTACGCCCGCCTGCTGATCGGCGCGCGTGATCTCGCGCCTGTTGCCGACGCCGTTGAACACGCGCGTGGCCCGCTCCTCGACCAGACCCGTCAGTTCGCCGTTAGCGTCGCGGTCGAAGCGGCCGCCGGGCGGATCCGCGACATCGCGTCGCACGCCGGCCATCTCGAACGCCTTCGTGTTGAACCACGCGATATGACCGCCGCGATGCGAGATCTGAACCGGATGGTTCGGCACCGCCTCGTCCAGGTCGAACCGGTTGACGCGCCGATATTGGCCGCTCTCGTCCGTGATCTTCGTGTCGTCGTACATGAAGCCGTTGACCCAGTAGTTGGGCTGCGTCTCGGCGGCCTTGCGGCTCAGCGCCTCCTTGATGTCGCGAATCGTCTTGGCCTGCTCGAGATTCACGTCGTAGAGGTCACGCACGCCGCTCGGGTGACAGTGCGCATCGATGAACCCCGGCACGACCGTCATCCCTTCCGCGTCGATGACCGTCGTGCCGCGCACCGCCATCGCTTGCACGTCATCCGTCGTCCCCACGGCGAGGAAGCGCCCGCCCTTCACGGCGAACGCTTCGGCCCGCGGCACCTGGTCATCCACGGTGTAGACCCGACCGTTGACCAACACCAGGTCGGGGGCCGAGCCCTCCACCCCACCCGCGCCGCCGGCCAGTTGCCCTTCGCACCCGCTCGCGGCCGCGCCGGCCCCGAGCACCGTCGCCAGCTTCAGGAATTCACCCCGCGTGAAGTTCGACATCTTTGCCTCCTGACTCCTCTGAGCCTCTGCATCTCTGATTCTCTGAGCCTCTGAGCCCCCACCCGCTAACCCTCTAGAACCTCAACGAATACGCCAGCTTCGTGGCCAGCTGCCGCTCCATCGTCGCGAACCGCCCAGGCAGGTCCTCGAGATTGTGCGTGTATACCACGTAGAGGTCGCTGCCCGGCGTGAGCGTCCAGCGCATGCGCACGAAGAAACCCATCACGTTGCTCACAGCGTCATACTGAACGTTGCCCGTGATCGCGGTCCACGGGCTCAGTGGTAATGATCCTGCCACTCGGTAGAGCGACGTGGTGAAGCTGCCCTCCTCGAGCTTGGCATCGTTCAGCTC
>JACQVC010000265.1 GCA_016209995.1 Gemmatimonadota bacterium | reverse complement strand
GGGCCGACCTGGTCGGCAAGATCGAAGCCGGGATTCCCGAGGATGACCCGCGCAATCCGGCCACGATTGCCGACAACGTGGGCGATAACGTGGGGGATGTGGCCGGGATGGGCGCCGACCTCTTCGAATCGTACGTGGGCTCCGTGATCGCGGCGATCGCGATCGCCGCCAGCAGCGCGCTGCTCACGCGCAGTACTGTGGAAGCCGTGGCGCTTCCGATACTGACCGTGATGGTGGGCCTGCTGGCGTCGCTGGTCGGGATCGCGGCGATGAAGCTGTTCGAGCGGATCAACCCGGCGGCGGCGCTTCGCTCCGTGACGTTTATCGCGACGGGGTTGTTCCTGCTCGTGATGTTCGCGGTCGTTCGCGCTCTCGACATCGAGATGGTGGATCCGGTCACCGGTCGCGTCTTCCCGGGGGATGGCCCCTTCTTCGCGTTGCTCGCCGGCGCGCTGACCGGCATCGCGATCGGGCTGACGACGGAGTGGTACACGTCGGGGAGGCCGGTGCGACGGATCGCGCAGGCGAGCCAGACCGGTTCCGCCACGAACCTGATCACCGGCCTGGCCGTCGGCATGGAGTCCACCGCGGCGCCGTTGATCCTGATCTGTGTCGCGATTTACCTGGCGCACATCACGGCGTCGCTCTACGGCATCGGGATCGCCGCCGTAGGCATGCTAGCCACGGTCGGGGTGACCATGACCGTGGATGCGTATGGCCCCATCGCGGACAACGCCGGCGGGATCACGGAGATGAGCGGACTGGGGAAGGAGATCCGCAAGATCACGGATTCGCTGGATGCCCTCGGCAACACCACAGCAGCCATCGGCAAGGGTTTCGCCATCGGGTCCGCCGCGCTCACGGCGCTGGCCCTCTTCAGCGCCTACGCGGGTGCCGTCGGCCTGCGGGACGCGGGAATCAACATCATTGACCCGCTGGTCGTGATCGGGTTGCTGCTGGGAGGGACCCTGCCGTTCATCATTGCCGCCATGACGATGACGGCGGTCGGGCGGGCGGCCAGCGGCATGGTGGCCGAGGTGCGACGCCAGTTCAAGGAGATTCCCGGCCTCATGGAGGGCAAGGCGAAACCGGACAGCGCCCGCTGCGTGGACATCTCGACGCGGGCCGCCCTGCGCGAGATGATCGTGCCGGGCCTCCTGGCCGTCATTGCACCGGTCCTGGTGGGCTCCATCCTGGGCGTCGCGGCGCTGGGCGGGCTTCTGGCCGGGGCCACGGTCACAGGCGTGCTGCTGGCTCTCTTCATGGCCAACGCAGGTGGCGCGTGGGACAACGCCAAGAAGTATATCGAGGCCGGTGCGCTGGGCGGCAAGGGTTCGGACCCGCACAAGGCGGCGGTCGTGGGCGACACCGTGGGGGATCCGTTCAAGGACACCAGCGGTCCGGCGATGAACATCCTCATCAAGCTCATGAGTATCGTTTCTCTGGTGCTGGCACCTTTCTTCGTGAGGCTGCACGGTGCTCCGGAGCCGGTGAGTGTGTCCCAGGCCCTGGAATGGATCGTCGCAACGGTCTCCCGGCTGTTGGGATGATGTCGTAACTCACGGCGGGTTGGCCGTGAGGCACGTGTAGTTCCTCACCACCACCTGAGGCGCCGACCTGGTTCCTATGACCGTCGACTCTGGATTCCAGCGCGCGCTCGCTTTCGCGCGAGACCTGGTGCGCATCCCGTCGCTTCCAGGTGAAGAGCGCGAGGTAGCGGATCGCGTCCGGCAGGAGATGGAGGCTCTGGGCTACGATGAGGTCTGGGTGGACAGAGCCGGGAACGTGATCGGTATCCTGAGGGGCCAGGGCTCGGCGGCGCCGGTGATGCTAAGCTGCCATCTGGACGTCGTCGCCGCGGGCGACCCGGTGGAGTGGGAGCACGGGCCCTTCTCCGGGGACGTGGCCGGAGGTTGCCTGCACGGGCGCGGCGCCATGGACATCAAGGGGCCGCTGGCGGTCCAGACCCACGCGGCCGCGCGGCTGGCCGGCCGTGCGCCCGGCGACATCATCGTCGCTCACACGGTGCTCGAGGAGCGCGGCGGACTCGGGATGGCTTATCTACTCGAGTCCGGCGACGTCACACCTGCCGTGGTCATTATCGGAGAGGCGACGGCCGGAGATATCGCGATCGGTCACCGCGGGCGCGCGGAGATCGAGATCCACATCCATGGCGTCGCGGCCCACGCCAGCGTTCCGGAGCTGGCCCGCAACGCACTGGACGTCGTCCCCTCCGTGCTCACCTGCGTGCGCGAGCTGGCCGTGGCTCTGCAGGCTGACGTGGATCCGGTTCTGGGTTGCGCGTCCGTCGTGGCCACGGACGTATCCGCGAGGCCGGAGAGCCGCAACGTCATTCCTGACCTGGCTACGGTAGTGCTGGACTGGCGGACGCTCCCAGGGATGACGGAAGCGGACTACGTGCGTCGAGTCGAGGAGGTGCTCGCCGGCGGCGTGCCGTCGCTGCCCGACGGCTGTCGCATCGACGTACGGTTCGCGCGTGAGCGCCAACGCACCTACACGGGCTTCGAGGAGGAGCGGTCCCTCCATACCCCCGGCTTTCTGATGCAACCCGAGCACCCCGTGGTGCGCGCGGCCGTGGCGGCACTATCGGCGCGCGGTACGCGGCCGGAGGTACGACCGTGGCGATTCGCAACCGATGGCGGCTACACCTGCGGCACGCATGGAATCCCGACGATCGGCTTCGCGCCCGGCGAAGAGCGGCTCGCCCACACGAACCGAGAGCGTCTCGAGTTGAGTTCGGCCGAGGAGGTGTTCGAGGCGTATCCCGGACTGATCCTGGCCGTACAGGAGGCAGTGGCTTGATGTCTCCGCCTGAAACGGTAGTTCCGTAACTTCAAGAGTCATGCCCGCCCATGCTCAAAGCGGGGATCATCGGGCTTCCGAACGTCGGAAAATCCACGCTGTTCAACGCGTTGACGGCGGGGGGGGCCGCGGCCGAGAACTACCCGTTCTGTACGGTCGAGCCGAACGGG
>JACQVC010000024.1 GCA_016209995.1 Gemmatimonadota bacterium | reverse complement strand
TTCTACCAGGGGTTGACCATCGAAGAGGCGGCCGAGGTCATGAGGATCACCATCGGGACAGCCCGCACCCATTACGAGCGCGGTAAGCAGCGACTGCGGCAGCTGCTCTCGAGCCCGCAGGAGGTGAGGTAGTGTGCGATTCATTCGACCGTGATCTGGAGCAAAGGTTTCGGCGGCTGCGGGCGCGCGAGCAGGAGCAGGCTCCTCCCTTCGCTGACCTGGTCCCACCGCGCGAGCACGGCGCTTGGCCTCGAGCCGCGCGCTGGCCCTTGGCCGCCGCGGCGGTAGTTGCCCTGCTCTGGCTGGGCAGTCGCGTGCTCGACCGGGCGCAACGGGTCGAACCCGTCGAGTCGGTGATGCGCTGGCAAGCGCCGACCGATTTTCTGCTCGCGACCACCACCGATGCGCTACTGCGTGACTTGCCACGATTCGATGTGTCGGTGCTGGACCAGTTCCTGCTCGTGAATGGAAACGCGAACTCTCGGTAGTCCTACAAAGGAGGTGCACCGTGAAGTATCACTCGATCCTGTTCGCGGCCCTTCTGGCGAATGCGTCTATTCTCTCCGCGCAGGAGCCGCCGCGCGGCGATCCGTTGGCCGGCTATCTGTTCCCGCCGGAGCTGGTCATGTCGAATCAGCTGGCCATCAGCCTGGAGAACGAGCAGCGCAGCCGGATCATGGTCGAGCTCCAACAGGCGCAGAGCGTACTGACCGAGGTCCAGATGCGAGTGGGGGCCGAGAGCGAGAGGATGGCGCAGCTGCTGAGCGCGCCGCTGGTGGATGAAGGAGCCGTGCTCGATCAGGTCGATCGCATCCTCGAGCTGGAACGGGAAGTCAAGAGACGGCAGATGGCGTTGCTGGTCCGGATCCGCAACATCCTCACGCCCGAGCAACGCAGGCTGTTGAATGCCCAGCGCGGCAAGCTGTGAGGGAGCGACGATTGCGGTCCGACCCGCGTCTGGTGCAATCAGGCGCCGTGTCGTAGCCTGCATCGGGACGTAAAGCTCAGGATGCAGGTCACGAACGGTTAGCCGGAGGGGTCCTCCATGATGCCCCACTCGATCTCCGCCTCGCGGCGCTCGGTGCTCGCCGGGGTGCGCCACTTGTGGCTCGTCGCCGTCGTACTCGCGGGTGTCTCCTTGCCAGTTGCGGCGCGGGCCCAAACCACGATCGGGCTCTCGAGCGCGACCATCGCGGATCTGAACCGTGCGTTCGAGGCCGGGACTCTCACGTCCGAGCGGCTCGTCCAGATGTACATCGCCCGCATCGAGGCGTACGATCATGCCGGCCCGGCTCTGAACTCGGTGATCACGCTGAATCCCAAGGCACTCGAGACGGCCCGTGCCCTCGATGCCGAGCGCCGGCAGCGGGGGCCGCGCTCTCCGCTGCACGGCATTCCGGTCGTCCTGAAGGACAACTTCGACACGTTCGACCTGCCGACCACGGGCGGCTCGGTGCTGCTCAAGGGCTCGATCCCGCCCGACGACGCGTTCACGGTCAAGAAGCTGCGGGACGCCGGCGCGATCATCTTCGCCAAAGTCAACATGAGCGAGTTCGCCTCGGCCGCGACGATGAGCTCGATGATCGGTCCGATGCGGAATCCGCACGATGTGGCGCGCTCGCCCGCGGGTTCGTCGGGCGGGACCGGCGTCGCGATCGCGGCGTGGTTCGCGCAGCTCGGCCTGGGCACCGACACGGGAGGCTCGATCCGCGGGCCGTCCACGTCGAACGGCGTCGTGGGGCTCAAGCCGACGCACGGTCTGCTGAGCCGCGACGGCATCATCCCGCTGGCGTTGACGTTCGACACCGGTGGGCCGCTGGCGCGCCACGTCTACGACGTGGCCGTGATGCTCGGCGTGATGACGGGCGTCGATCCTGCGGACGAAGCCACGCGCAAGAGCGAGGGCCGCTTCGAGACCGACTACACGCGCTACCTGAACGCCGGTGCGCTGCGGGGCGCGCGCATCGGCATCGCGCGCGACTTCATGGGCGCGGATGCGGACGTAGACTGGGTCATCGAGTCCGCCCTCGAGACGATGCGCAAAGCCGGCGCGACGATCGTGGACGTGCGCTACCCCGCGTGGCTGGTCTCGGCGAAGGCCGACTGGTACCAGGTCGTCCGCCAGCGTGAGTTCCGCGCGCAGATCAAGGACTACCTGGCCATGCTGGCTCCCGGGTATCCCAAGACGCTGGCCGAGATGATCGAGCGGGCGAAGCGCATCAGCTCTCCTCCGGCGGATGGCGGCGTCCCCAACCCCGTGCGCTGGACCTTGTTCGAGCAGGAGGAAGCGAGCGGCGAGCTGACGGACTACCAGTACGTGACGATGCTCGAGCACGGGCTGCCGCTGGTGCGCGGCATCGTCGAGGGTGTGATCCGGTCGCAGAACCTGGACGCGATCGTGTATCCGACATCCCCGAGCCGTCCGGGCCTGGTCGGCGGGGGCGGAGGCGGTGGGGGCGCAGGCGTGGTGTCGGCCACCAACATCGCCAACCTGACGGGCTTTCCGGACCTGATCGTGCCGGCGGGCTTCACCGGCGACCGCTTACCCGTGGGCATCTCCTTCTTCGGACCCGCGTTCAGTGAGGGGAAACTGCTCGGCTTCGGCTACGCGTTCGAGCAAGCCACGCGCGCTCGCCGGGATCCCGTGCTGACCCCCGCGCTGCCGGGCGAAAGCATCCGGCTGTCGCGAGGGGCCAACCGGAGCGAAGCGGAGGTCAGCGAAGGGGAGGGGAGCGGGGTAGGTGGAGGAGAGGAGGGGGGTGGTGTGGGAGCTACACCGTGAGTACGACGATACCGCGCGAGTCGGCCATGTCCGACCGGCGCCTTAGGCTCTCGGCGTCCGTGCGGGCGCGCATCGCGAAGCCGTCGCCGATCCGCCAGACCATGAAGATGGCCGAGCGGCAGACTATCGTCGCCATGGGCTTGAATCCGGACGACGTGATCTCGTTCGGCGGCGGCTGGGTCAACCATCCGGCGCCCGAGGCGTTTCGGAAGGCATACGAGGAGGTCGCGGCCGACGCCGCGCTCTTCCACAAGAGCGGAGCCTACACGGCGACGCTCGGCGAGCTCGAGTGTCGCGAGCAGATCGCCCGGTTCGAGGAGCATCTGTTCGGCGTGCCGCGGCTCGGGCCGGAACATATCGCCGTCGGGATGGGGAGCACGCAGCTCACCCACG
Organism: Gemmatimonadota bacterium; assembly: GCA_016209995.1. Taxonomy (GTDB): domain Bacteria; phylum Gemmatimonadota; class Gemmatimonadetes; order Longimicrobiales; family Gaopeijiaceae; genus JACQVC01. Next base: position 1,285 of record JACQVC010000024.1, on the reverse strand, counting down.
ACCTGATTCGGACGCTCGTCGATCCGGGCGACACCGTCCTGCTGCTAGATCCCACGTACGCCAACTACGAGGGCCAGATCGCCCTGGCGGCGCCGGGCAGTCGGATCGTGCGACTGCAGGTCTTGGATCCGGATACCTGGACCTACCTGCCCGTGGCCGACCTCGAACGCGTGCTGGCCGACTTCCATCGTCTGTTCGACGCGCACCAGCCCCGCCTCGTGTTGTTTGGCGCCCCCGACAATCCGACGGGGCAGATTGTGCCGCAAGCGCTCGCGGATGCTATGTACGAGCGCGCTGCGGAGAACGGTGGCTGGCTGGCGATCGACTTCGCCTACAAGTGCCAGACCTTCTGTCCGCCCCCGGCCTACTACGCCTGGTCTCCCCCGGACCACCCGCACCTTATCGCGATTCACTCGAACTCGAAGTGGGCTCGCGGGCTCGGCCGTAGGCTCGGCTGGCTGGAGGCGCATCCCGAGGTCATCGACGGGCTCGAGACCATCCAGCAGTGTAGCATCCTTTGCCCCGACACGTTGTCGCAGATGACGATGGCGCGGTACCTGAAGCGGGCCGTTGACGATGGCTCGCTGCGGGCGTACGTCGACCACGCGAACGGGCTGTACAGGGAGGCGGCGCGAGTCACGATCGAGGCGGTCGACGAGCACTTGGGACGCCCTCGCCTCGAGCCGGCCGGCGGACTCTACACGGTGGTGGACGTCGGCACCGACGCCGCTGCCTTCGTGCCGGAAGCGCTGCGGGCCACGAGTGTGCTGGTCGTGCCCGGGCGGGGATTCGGTCCCTCGCTCGCGAACGGCGTCCGCATCTCCTACGGCCCGCTGGTCATGACACCGGACAAAATCCGCGAAGGGCTGGAACGGCTCGGGCGCTGGATGCGGAGGCGCGAGCGCTCGCCGTGACCAACGGGGTCGCGAGTGTGTTTGCCGATCTGGCGATGCAGGCGCCCGCAGCAGATCTTTATCCCCCCTAGTTGCTCTTACTACTCCTCTTGCGCGGGGTCGCGACACCATGAGCACGCTGCGAGCACGAACCACGCTGTCGACGCTGTGCGGCCTTCTGGCGGTCTGCCTGCTGTCTCGTCCGCTGCAGGCCCAGCTGCGGGGTGACCCGGCCGCGGGCGCGGGCACAACGGTAATCCGGGGCGGTTGGCTGTTCGACGGCGTCGGCAACGAGCGAGTGCGCAACACCGGCATCGTCATCAGCAATCGCAAGTTCATGGAGGTCGGTGCGAATCTGGCCGGCCGCAACCTGTCCGGGGCGCAGGTCATCG
>JACQVC010000262.1 GCA_016209995.1 Gemmatimonadota bacterium | reverse complement strand
TCGACCAGCTCGTCGTCGGCCACCCTCCCGGTGACCATGCAGTGCATGGAGCAGAACGCCGGCGTGTCCAATCGCACCGCGGCCTTCGTCCTGCCGATGGGTTCGACCGTCAACATGGACGGCACGGCGCTCTACGAATGCGCCGGAGCGCTGTTCATCGCCCAGGCCCTTGGCGTGGAGCTCGGCCTGCAGCAACAGGTGGTCGTCGTGCTCACGGCTCTGCTCGCCTCGATCGGCGCGGCGGGGATCCCGTCGGCGGGACTGGTGATGATCTTCGTGGTCCTGGAAGCCATCGGCCTGACCGACCCGGCCGCGTACGCGCTGGTGGGCCTGATGCTTGGCGTCGATCGGCCACTGGACATGTTCCGCACGGTCGTCAACATCACCAGCGACTCGGTGGGCGCGGCCATCATCGCGGTCTCCGAAGGTGAGACCCTTGGCTACGAGGACGGCCAGACGCCACCCATCCCAGGCGAACCGTGAACCAGATCGGGGCGCCGGCCGACCCGGATGCCAGCGCGCGCGGTTCTCCTCAGGCCGACTCGCCGTCGGCATCCGCCTCGACAAGCTGCCTGAGCGGCGTCGTCGTCAGCAGGATGTGATCAGGGCTCCGCAGTATAATTTCATTCTCCCGCTCGCTCCAGGCGTGATAGACGAGTCCCGGGACATTCGAAAGGTCTGCTGAAGCCGGAGGCGACGAACCGGTTCGACAGAGGCACCCTGCATGCACATCATCGTCTTTCTTGCCGCCGCGATCGTCTTCGCCACCCCGGGACGCGCGTCGGCGGCGCCGTGCGAGAGCCTGGCCTCGCTGGCGCTGTCGAACACGACCATCACGGCGGCGGAAACCGTCGCCGGCGGAACCTTCACGCCGCCCGGGGCGGCCCGCGGCGAGATCGCCGAACTGCCCGCCTTCTGCCGCGTCGCGGCCACGCTCAGGCCCAGCGGCGATTCCCGCATCAGGATTGAAGTCTGGATGCCGGTGTCTTCGTGGAACGGAAAGTTCATGGGGGTCGGCAACGGCGGCCTGGCCGGCACCATCTCGTACGGCGCGATGGGCCCCGTGCTCCGGCGCGGGTACGCCGTGGCCTCGACCGACACCGGGCACGAGGGCTCGGCCGCCGACGGACGGTGGGCGCTCGGGCACCCTGAGAAGCAGATCGATTTCGGCTACAAGTTCTTCGTCGCAGAAGATCCGGACTGGGACTTCCGGAAGTTCGACGTCGACACCGACCTCGCCAGGGGGCAGGCCGTCGATCGAGCGGTCGGCCAGTTGACGGCCATCGACCCCGATCTTCAGCCGTTCAAGAATCGCGGCGGCAAGCTGATCCAGTACCACGGCTTCGGCGAGCCGGAGATTCCGTCGGAATCGTCCATCGACTACTACGAAAGCTTGGTCCGGCAGTTCGGCGGACCCGGTCAGGTGGACGAGTTCTATCGGCTGTTCATGGTGCCCGGCATGGGGCATTGCCGCGGAGGCGCCGGCGCCACCGACCAGTTCGACATGCTTCCGGCGCTCGAACGATGGGTCGAGCGGGGCGAGGCCCCAGAGAGGATCGTCGCCTCGCGGGTGACGCGCGGCGTCGTCGATCGCACGCGCCCGCTCTGCCCGTATCCGCAGGTGGCGCGATGGACCGGCTCGGGCAGCACCGACCTGGCGGCTAACTTCAGGTGCGTGGCGCCGCCGGGTCCGTGATCGCGACTTATCGTGGCGTGAGAGGCGCCGTCAAACTGCCCTGCCACACACGGGCGCCATCGGTGTGGAACGCTCCTTCGTACACGGAGCCCGCCGTCCCCGCAGCGCTCATCGCGGCTCGCACGTGCTCGGCCAGCCGCAGCCCGGCCGCTTCTCCGTCCACGATGCCGTAGACAGCCGGGCCCCATGAGCTCTGCCCCACGCCCGGCGCACCCCACTCGGCCATGCGGCCAACCAGCTCCGCGCTCGGACCGGGGGCGAAGGTGCCGCCCTGGGCCGGCGCGAACCACCGGCCGGTGATCGCCTGGATCGCGTTCAGGGCAGCGCCGAACCGGGTCAGGTCGGCCTCGGCCAGCGCCGGCAGCAGGGCCATCAGGACGAGATGCGCCACGCGCTCGACATCGCCCTCGGGAGGTGGCGGCAGGGCGGCGAGCGCGTCCGCCTCGGCGGCGCCGCTGATTCCCGGGGCCGCGTCCGGCACCGCAACGACGCAGTGCCAGGCCGGCGGGAAGGGGAGCCGCGTGAGGAGCGGGGCGGCGCCGGTACTGTCGGTGCGGCGTCCTCCCTCGAGCACCAACCCGCCCCCGGCAAATGTCCAGGTGCCGATCGCCGAGCGCTCGGCCCGTCCCACGGCGCGCGCGAGACCGGGCGCGTCGCTCGCGAGGCCGGACAGCTCCGCCAGGGCGCGCGCGACGGCCAGGGCGAGCTGCGTTCCCGAGCCGAGCCCTGCGTGCGGCGGGAGCGCGCGGTGCACCGTCACGCGAGCACCGCCTCTCAGGCCGTGATAGCTCAGGAACCGGCGGGCGAACTCGGCCGCCCGCTCCGCGTCTTCGCCTTTCACCAGGAGCGCATGGTGCGGTCGGGCCGAGACGAGCAGTGTCGGCGCCGGCGCCGCCGCGCCGATGCCGCCGAACCAGCGCCCGAGCGCGCCGCGCAGATCGAGCACGCCGAAGTGCAGGCGGGCCGGCGCTTCGACGAACACCGCCTGGCCGCTCGCCCCGCGCGTCATGCCTGATAGGGAGCGGCGGGCAGCGAGCGGACGTGCTCGGTGAGCAGCGCCATCGCCTCGAGCTCCTCGGCGCCTGCGGTCTTGTCCACGATGATCTGCAGCCGCGCGAATTCGCTCTCGATGAACGTCCGCGGCAGCAGGTGCAGGCGCGTCGCGTAGATGGCGGCCTCGATCACGGCATGCCGAGCCCGGTTGAAGCCAATGAACTCGCGGCGGCGGCCTCGATGCACGACCTCGGTCTCGATGCGCGACCGGGGGGGCGTGCTGTCGATCGCCCGGGCCTCCACCTCGCGCCACGAACAGCAATCGGCGAGCACGACGCCGCGCACGGCCACCGCCGGCACGGTCGCATACACCGGATTGGACACCGCCGCGCGTGCGAAGATCCGCACATCGTCGATCAGGTTGATCACCGCGGCGCGCGTCGCGACGACGTTGCGGTAGGTTGCGGTATCGAGGAACGGTTTGAGCACGATCGCCTGCTCGCCCCACTCGATCCCCATGGGCGCACAGTTGACCGTGCCGTCCGCCGCGACGGTCGTGACGATGGTTTCGAGAATCACGGTGTGTCCCGCGGCACGCGGCATTCCCGCGCCACGAGCGCAGTGTAGGCATCGGCAAGCTGACGGGTCAAGACGCCGGGGGCGCCGCCGCCGATGGGCTGAGAGGCGACCCGCACGAGGGGGGCAAGCTGCCGCAGGGTGCTCGTCAGCAACGCCTCCTTCGCAGCCAGGAGCTCCTCGAGTCCGACAGCCCGTTCGGCCGTCGGCACGCCGAACGCGCGCGCGAGCTCGAGCACCGCCGCGCGGGTGATGCCCGGCAGCGCGCCGCACGACACGGGCGGCGTCACGAGAAGGTCCCCCGTCCAGACGAAAAGATTGCTCGCCGTGGCCTCCGAGCAGTGCCCCTCGGTGTCGAGCAGCAGCGCCTCGTCGGCGCCCTCGCGCGTGGCTTCGAGCAGAGCGGCGACGGCATCCGTATAGGCGAGCGTCTTGAGGCCGGCCGTCATCGCGCGCTCGTTGCGGCGGCCCGACGCGACGTGCGCGGAAAGCCCGGCCTCGTAGATCGCCGGGGAAGACGGCGGCAGTGGACCGACCGTCACGATGACCGTCGGCTGCCCGCCGGCAGTCGGGGCCACTCCCCCGGCGCCGAGACCGCGCGTGACGGTCAGCCGAAGGCTGGCGTCGGCGCCGGCGGCGCCGGCCGCGGCCTCGAGCACCCAGGCACGCAGGTCGGAGGGCGCCGGAATCTGCAGCACCGCCAGCGCGCCGGCGAGCCTCGTCAGGTGGCGGTCGAGACGGAACACGCAGCCGCCGCGCACGCGCATGGTCTCGAACACGCCGTCGGCGAGCGTCAGGCCGCGGTCGCGCGCCGAGACGTGCGGGCCGGCGGCCGCCTGCCGCCGTCCGTCCACCCAGACGGCCGGCAGCGCGGTCACCGCACCAGCTCCACCGGGGGCGGTACGAACTCGCGGTCCGCGTCGTCACGCCGCGCCGCCCACGGCCGTGCGGCGTCGGAGGGCGCGTAGGCGCCGGCAGCGCCGACGGGCAGATCGTCCAGGCGCGCCCGCGCGCCGTGCAGGAACCGGGCGAGCATGGCATAGCCATAGTCGCTCGCCGCCGACTCGGGGTGAAACTGCACGCCGACCACCGGGTGCTCGCGGTGCGCCACGGCCATGATCTCCCCGTCGTCGCCCGAGGTGGCCATGACGCGCAGCGCCGGGGGCACCGAGGCACGCGCGATGACCAGAGAATGGTAGCGGGCGACCCGAATCGGCGATGGCAGCCCGACGAACACGCTCGAGCCGTCGTGCACGACGATCGACGTCCGACCGTGCACGGGTCGTCCGGCGCGTACGATCGCGGCGCCGTAAGCCGCACCGATGCACTGATGGCCCAGGCACACGCCCAGAATCGGGACCCTCGCTCCGAAACGGCGCACGATGTCGGTCGAGATGCCCGCCTCGGCCGGCGAACACGGACCGGGCGACAGGATGATGTGGCTCGGCGCGAGCGCCTCGATCCCGGCAAGCGTCATCTGGTCGTTGCGGCACACGACCGCCTGCTCGCCCAGCTCGCGCACGTAGCGCGCGAGGTTGTGGACGAAGGAATCGTAGTTGTCGACAACAAGGATCATGGGCCTGAGGCGAGAGCGTCGATCAGGCCGCCGGGCTTGTCAAGCGCCGCGTGCGGGTCGTGGGCCACGACGCCTGTCCACACCGTCCGTCGTGTCAGCGGAAGATTTCGGAGTCGGCGGGCGCTCCTGTCCCGTCTGGCGGATCGGCGAGGTCGTAGATCCTCACCACCGACTCGTGGTCGAGTTCGGCGAGGGCGGCGCGATCGAGCGCCGCAGCCGTGCGGGTTCCCCGGAAACGGGCGCGAAACTGCGGTTCTTCCCATGCTTCCAGCACGGCGTACGGCGAGTAGCCGAGGCCGCGGAGCGCGTCGAGCGCCGCGTCGGCGCGGTCGGCGGGAATCCAGTCAAAGCGAATCGTCTCGCGCCCCGAATAGTGGCGAAGGCTCCCGCTGTGCTGGACCGACAGCAGTACCGCCCGGTCGGGCAGCCGGCGGGCGACGAACTGGCCAACCGCCGCGTACTTCCGTTCGCCTTCGCGGAAGCGGCCGAAACCGCGCGACCGGTCGAGGCCGTGCCAGGCAAGCAGGGCGATCACCACGGCGGCCGCGACGCCGCAGACGACGCGAGGGAGGGGCAGACGTTGCGCGATTCCGGTCACGCTGGCGGCGGTCAGGACCAACAGCGGTGGAAAGGCCGGCAGCAGGAACCGCAGGTACCACCATTCCTCAAACGGCGCATAAAAAAGGTAGCAGGCGAACACCATCGCAACGAAGCCCAGCCAGCGGGTGGCGGTCGCCCGAACGCCGGAGGGCGGGTCCCCAGGGCCCCGTTGTCGCGGCAGCAGGAACGGCGCGATCAGGGCGCACAGCACGACCGGCGTCTGGGATTCGAGCAGCCAGCGTGGGTATCGTGCCAGATTCGGTCCCAGGTTCTGCCATGCGTAAAGCTCGCCGATCGAGCCGTAGCCCGATCTCAGGGGCGATCCATACCAGTAGGTGTTGAGCCAGGCGAGCGCCACGCAAGCAGGAATCGCCCCGACGGCAAACAGCGCCGCCCGCTGGGCCGCGCTGCCCGTCACGGACCGTTCCCGCGCCATTCGCTGCAACAGCCACGCGACCGGGACGACCCCGAGGGGCAGCAGGTTCGGGCGCGTGAGGATGGCCGCGCCGGCGGCGAGACCGGCGCCGAGCGCCGCCACACGATGTTCGTACAGCAGCACCGCCAGCGCGAGCGCCCACCAGGCAGCCACCGGCACGTCGCTCATGGGCCACATCAACTGGAACAGAAACGCCGGGCTCGTCGCCAGCAGGATGGCGGCCACAACTCCGACGGCGCCGCCGGCGAGGCCCTTGCCCATGACGTAGGTCGCAAAGACGGCGAGTCCGCCGAGCAGCGGCACGGCGAAGAAGACGGCGCGACGTCCGCCAACCCGCTCGAACACGGCCATGACGAGCGGCAGCCCGGGCGAGTAGGTCGGGACGATGGCGGTGCCGGACGGCGCCGGCCGATACCCGAGCGGTGCGAACGCCTCGGGAGGCAGCCACGCGGACATCTGCCCCATGAGCGGCTGCTCGACTCGCAACGTGCCGGCCGCCCAGAGGTGGGCCTGGCTCACGTAGCCGTACGGGTCGGCGCCGCCCGCCACCGGTGCCCCCTTGAGCACGCCGCCCAGCACGACCGCCGTGCAAGTGATGACGAGCGACAAGCGCTCGAGCGGCTGCCACTGCCGTTCGGCCCGCCGCGCTGGGTCGGCCGCCGGGATCGCGGATGCGTTTCTTCGATCGAGGGCCACGCTCAGCACCCAACCCAGTGCGCTGAGGGCCGCCAGGATCATCGCGCGGTCCGGACTTCGCGAAGAGACGCGGAGGCCAAAGATCCGCAGGTCGAAGCCCCCCGAAAACGCCACGGCCAGGCTCCAGCCGGCGGCGAGGCCGCACACCGTCAGCACGACCGGACGCAGCCGTACGAGGCGCTGACCGTCGATCATCGCCACATGAGGATGCATCGCCCCACGGTCTTTTGCAAAGATTCCGCGCCCGTTGCCGACCTGCATGCACTACCCTTTCCCGCACCAGAGGAGGGTCGCTGATGGCCTGGATCAGGACGATCGAGCCCGAGGACTCAACCGGCGATCTCCGCCGGGAGTACGACCTGGCGATCGCGCGCGCCGGCCGCGTGTACAACATCGTGAAGATCATGGGATTGCGCCCCCGGCATCTGCGCGCCAGCATCGCCCTGTACCTCGTGGCGATGCACGGCGAATCAAGGCTGAGCCGGGCGCAGCGCCAGATGCTGGCTGTCGTGGTCTCGCGAGCCAACGGCTGCCACTATTGAGTCGAGGCCCACGCAGACGACCTCCGGGCCGAGGTCGAGGATTCGGGTCGCCGACGGCCTCGGCGTAGACCTCGAGGACTTCATGCCGCCCCATCCCGGGCGGGCGGGATAGCGAAGCGCAGCTCCCGAGGGTTCACTCGACCCCGGCCGCCAGCGCGTCGATCAGCCCGCGCGCCTTGTCGAGCGTCTCGCGGTACTCCAGCACCGGATCGGAATCGGCCACGATACCGCCGCCGGCACTGAAGTAGACACGGCCGTTGCGGGCGATGGCCGTGCGGATGACGATGCTCGTGTCGAGCGCCCCGGTGAGGATCCTGTATCCGATCGCGCCGCAGTAGACGCTTCGTTCGGAGGGCTCGAGCTCGGCGATGATCTCCATCGCGCGCACCTTTGG
>JACQVC010000268.1 GCA_016209995.1 Gemmatimonadota bacterium | reverse complement strand
TGGTGGAACACGGCGTGGACGCGATCGTGGCCGACATGGCGCCCCGGCCCGAAGTCTTCAGCCTCGGGGCGAGGTCGGCTTTCCTCCACGATCTGGCGGCGCGCGAGCGGGAGCGCCGCGGCGTGCCGGGCGCGGGCGCCGGGCCGGCGACCCATCTCTACCCGAGAGACAAGGGGTGGATCCGGCTCGATCCGACTTCGACGCTCGACACGGTGTCGCTCGTCGATTTGGCCGTCTTGGTCGAGAGCCCGGTCGAGCTTGCCGATATCCTCATGCGGCTCACCGGTGATGAGCCTTCGGGGCCGCGATCGGCCGAGTCGGCGCTCGAAAAGAAATTCAGCGAGGTCGCCAAGCTGTTTGCGGCGCTCGATCCGCGCCTGGCGGCGGTCATGTTCGCCAGGCTGGCGGGCGCCGTGCTCAACCTCGAGCCCGATCGACGCAAGGCGCTGCTCGAGCGGACCATCCTGCCGGGCCTGCTGGACGGCAAGGTGGACGGCCAGGTCCTGAAGGATTTCCCCGATGTGAACCTGGCCGAGTCGCTGTGCCTGCTGCTCGATCTCGAAACGGCGGCGCCCGAGGTGCTGTCGACCGCGCTCGACCGCCTAGACCTGCCGAACGAGCGGAGGAAGGTCGTCGTGCCCCTGCTCGACGACCATCTCGACGCGCGCCGGACGGGTGCGACGTCGCTCCCTCCCGTGGGCGCCGCATCGAGCGTCGATCGTCGCACCTATGAGCTCATCCGGGTCGACGCGACAGGGGGGAAGGCTTTCGCCGACTTCATGGCCTTCGACCTGTCGATGGACGGCCAGGCCAAGGCTGCCGTGGCCGGGATTTGCGAAGAGGTCTGCACGACGGACCTCTCAACGGTGCGGCTCGGCTGCCTCTGGCAGTTGGTGCGCCTCGAGCCGAATCCCGGCCGAGTGGAGCGGCTGCTCGCGCGCGCGCTGGCGGTCGTCGCGGAGTTCGAGCGGGCAGGGCGATGGGCGGACCTTGCGCGCTGGATCGTCGACGAGCGGGCGCTCGCCGACCAGCTGGCTTCCGCGCGGCCGGATGTCGCGTCGGCGATCGCGTCCTCGCTCGACGGGTTCTGCACGCCGGCTCGCGTGCGGGCGCTCGCCGAGCTCCACCAAGGCGGTGGTGAAGCGGCCGAGGCGGCCGGCGCGCTCGTGAGGGCGCTCGGCGGGGCGCTCGTGCCGGTCAGTCTCGCCCTGCTCGACGACCCCCGCGCGGCGTCGCTGGCGCGACCGCTCGTGAATCTCCTCGACGCGCACGCGGTCCGCCTCGCGCCGGACCTGGCCGTTCAGGCCGGGCAGACCGGTGTGACGTCGGGTCGAGCGGTCGCCAGGCTGCTGGGCCTTGCCGGGCGCGGCTACGAGAAAACTCTTGCGCCGCTCCTGGCGAGCCCCGACGAGGAGACGGGCCGCGAAGCGCTGCGGGCGCTCGTGCGGATCGGTACGCCTCAGGCGGCAGCCATGGTGGTGACCCAGATTCAGACGACCGATCCGTCGATGCAGGCCGCGGCGGAGGAGGCGCTGGCGCAGTTCCCGGCGGCGGTCGTGCGGACGAAATTGCGAGACCTCATCGGGCGCCGCGACTTCGTCGTGCGCCATCCCGATCTGGGTGCGCGTCTGCTGGCGCACGCGGTGCGCGTCGGCGCCGTGAACCTCGAGCCGGCGCTCAGGGCGCTGGCGCCGCTGCGCTTCCGCTTCTGGAACCCGCCGCTGGTGCGCGTCGGCCGCGCCGCTCGAGACCTGCTCGCCGCATGAGCACCGCGACCACTCGACCCGCCGCGCGTGAGTTAGACCTGCCGGCGGTGGATCCGCCTATCGATGCGACGGCGGGCCCCGTGCCGCTGCTGCGGGGCCTGGCGGGCCTGCAGCGCGCCACGGCGATGTACCCGCCCGGGCATCCGATGATCGCCCAGAGGCTGAAGGAGTTCGCCGAGGTCGTCAAGCGGCATCTCACGCAACTGCCGCCCGACCCGCACGACCGGCTCGGCAGCCATCCGACCATCCGCCTCGATCTCATCAATGGCGACGTCTATCTCGACGGCGTGGCCTTCCACCACGAGAACACGGCCGACGCCCCGTTCGCCCGCGAGCTCGTCGATCTCGGGATCCACAGCATTCACATCGCCGACGGTGTGACGCCGGACGAGCTGCTCGGCGTCGCCGACCTGCTGACCCAGTTCAGAGAGGGGAAGGCTGGAGAGACAATCGAGGATCAGTTGGCCCGGCGCGGTGTGCGGCACGTCAGCCTCGGCCGGATCGTGCCGCTCGATACGCGCTGGACGGCGCCCGAGTGGGCCGACGCGCCGGTGGGTCCGCTCGACCCTGATTATGCGAAATCGCTGGCGATTGCCGAGCAAGCATTCGATGCCGTGGCGGCCGGCCGGGGCGTCGATCTCGTCACCGTGCGCGATCTGGTGCAGCTGCTCGTCGACAAGGTCGCCCGCAGCAACGTCGCTCTCGGCCAGATTCTGGCCCTCAAACAGTACGAGAACCTGACCTACTGCCACTCGGTCAACGTGGCGACCCTGAGCCTGCTCCTGGGCAGGCAGCTCGGTCTCGACGACACGCTGCTCGCCGCGCTCGTCGAGACCGGGCTGCTCCACGACATCGGCAAGACGCGCGTGCCGCTGGAAATCCTGAAGAAGCCCGGAACGCTGGACCGGTCCGAGCGGCGGCTCATCGAATCGCACACGACGCTGGGCGCCGAGATGCTCGTCGAGACGGACGGCCTGTACCCGCTGGCGCCGACCGTCGCGCTCGAGCACCATCGCGACCTCACAGGCCGCGGCTATCCCGACCTCGGCGACGCCGTTCCCCACGCCCTCACCCAGATCGTGGCCGTGGCCGACACCTACGAGGCCCTCACGGGCGCCCGGACCTACCGGGCGCCGACGCCGCCCGAGCAGGCCTGCCTCATCATGGCCCGGCTGGGCGGCAGGCGGCTGAACTCCTCGCTCGTCAAGGCGTTCGTCAGCGCCATCACGTTCTTTCCGCTGGGATCGGTCGTGCGCACGAGCCGCGGGGAAACGGGCGTCGTCGTCGGGACGAGCAGGACCGACCCGCTGCACCCGGTGCTGGTTCTCGTCACCGACGACCCGGACGCGCCGAGGCGCGAGATCGACACCAGCGCGCGAGACAGCTCCGGCGCGTACGAGCGCCACATTGTCGAAACTCTGCGGCCCGACGACGGCCGGGTGGATCTCACGAGGATCCTCGCCCCTCCGTCGCCCGGCGCGTCCTGAAGGGGATATCATCCCTCGCGTCTCGATGCCGACACACTGGGCTACGAGCTGACGGTCGACGATCCGACGATCTGGACCAGACCGTGGACGGCCGCGTATCCGATGCGGCCGAGCGAGGGGCCGATCTACGAGTACGCCTGCCACGAGGGGAATTACGGCCTGAAAAACATCCTCGAGGTCGCGCGTGACGAGGAGAAAGCCGCGGCCGGCCGATAGTCGCCGGCCGGACCCTTCCGGGCCCCGCTGCCATTCCAGTCAGGGCCTCCTGCTCGTCGAGCAAGCCGAGGCTGTCGCAGTGCGTGCGATCCTTTTGACAAGTGACCCGCTGATCTAAACTGGGCGCCGCACGGCTGTCAAGCGTTTCCCGGCGCGGGTCGGCCGCCGGAAGGTGGGATTCTATGGATCGTCGTGGCGTGAGAATCGTCGATACGTTCGCCGAGGCCTTCGGCATGCGCGCGGCGCGCGTGATCATCACGGCCGGCTCCCCGGCCTGGGCGCGGACGGCGGCCCAGGCCATGACCGGCTTTGCCACCTCGGTGATCGGGTGCAAGGTGGAAGCCGGCATCGAGGCCGAACTTTCCGCCGAAGAGACACCCGACGGGCGGCCGGGTGTCAGCACCCTGCTCTTTGGATTCGACCAGGAGGGGCTCACCGGCCGACTCATCGACCGCGTGGGCCAGACCGTCCTCACCTGCGCGACCACCGCCTGTTTCGACGGTCTGCCCGAGGCGCCCGACCGCGTCGGCGTCGGCGGCGTCCTGCGGCACTTCGGCGATCGCTACCAGTCGAGCAAGTTCCTCGACGGGCGCCGCTACTGGCGGATCCCGGTCATGGAAGGCGAGTTCCTGGTCGAAGAAGCCTTCGGGATCCAGAAGGCCATCGGCGGCGGCAACTTCCTGATCCTGGGCGAGAGTCAGCCGGCCGCGCTCGCGGCAGCCGAAGCGGCGGTGGAGGCCATGCGGGCGGTTCGTGGCGTCATCCTGCCGTTTCCGGGCGGGATCGTCCGCGCCGGCAGCAAGGTGGGCGCCCGGCGCTACAAGAACATGATCGCCTCGACCAACGACGCGTACTGTCCCACGCTGCGCGGACGCAGCGGCGTCGAGAGCGCGGTCCCGGAGGGCGTGAACTCGGTGCTCGAGATCGTCGTGGACGGTCTGGATCGGCCCGCGATCGAGCAGGCGCTGCGCGCCGGCATCGAGGCTGCCTGCCGGCCGGGCGTGGTCGAGATCTCGGCGGGGAACTACGGCGGCAAGCTCGGGAAGCACCAGTTCAGGCTGCACGAGATTTTGAAGCCATGAGCAATCACGCCATGTCCGACCGGATGGGGTCCGAGCAACCTCACTGCGGCATGACGGGTCGCGGTCCGAACGGTTTCGTGGGGCGACCATCGGGTAATCAGGAACCCGTAGCCGGTGCCGCAGTCCCACTGGTTCTTGTGTGTCTGCCGGGACGGCCGCGGTCCGGCGCTCATGCCGGTCACCGACACGTTCACGATGAAGGACGGCGTCTCAGGGCGAGAGGCCGCCATTATACGCGCGGCTGGCCGGGACGAGAACGCGCGCGCCTGGCGTATAGTCCACAGCATGATCGGGCCGCGGATTCTGGTGCACGAGTTCGTCGCCGGTGGCGGGCTGGCCGGAGCGCGCGTGCCGGCCTCGCTCGCCCGACAGGGCTCGGCCATGCTGGCGGCGCTCCTCGCCGACCTGGCGGCGACGGGGCACCACGAGCTTGTCACCACGGCGGACTCGCGATTCCCGCTGCGGGTGCCGTCCGGAGTCCAGGTGGTCACGCTCCCGCCGAGCGGCGCCGCCCGGTTGGACGATCTCATCGCGTCGGTTGACGGCGTGTGGCTCGTGGCGCCCGAGACCGGTCGCTGTCTCGAGCGCCTGGCCGCACGCGTCGAGCGGCAGGGCAGGGCGCTCCTCGGGTCAGGGGCGGCAGCCATCCGTCGCGCATCAGACAAGGCGGCCCTTCCCGTCCTCCTCGCGCGCCACTCGGTGGCTCACCCGAAGACCCGCGTCGTCGGTCCCGGATCGGACTGGCGCGCCGCCGCCCGCGCGCTTGGTTACCCCCTCGTCGTCAAGCCGGCGCGCGGGGCCGGGTGCCGGGGTGTGCGTCTCGCCCGCGACGAGCGGGAGCTCTCGACCGCCCTCACACCGGGGCTCGATGGCGGCGACGGCCGCCGCGGGACGGAAGGCGGCCGTCTGCTTCTGCAGCGTTACGTGCCGGGCGTCGCCGCCAGCGTGACGCTCGTGGCCGACGGCCGGCGCGCGGCGGTGCTCGCGGTCAACGCTCAGTGGGTGCGCCCGGGACCGCGGGCCTTTTCGTATCGCGGCGGCACGACGCCGCTCGATCATCCGCTCGCGTGCCAGGCGGCCGATGCCGCCGCGCGCGCCGTCGAAGCCTGTCCGGGGCTCCGGGGCCTGGTCGGCGTCGATCTCGTACTCACACCGTCGACGGCCATCGTCATCGAGATCAATCCTCGCCTGACGATGGCGTACATCGGGTTGCGGGCTTCGCTCGACGAGAATGTGGCGGCGCTCGCGCTCCGGGCGTGTGCCGGCGTGCTGCCCGCGGCAGGTCGGGCGCGGCGGGTCGTGTCTTTCACGGCCGCGGGCCGGATCGTGACGGCGACAGCCAGATGAAGGAACCGATCCTCGGGTGGGACGTGGGCGGCGCCAACCTGAAGGCCGCGCGCCTCGGCGACGGGGGGGCCACGCTCGAGGTGGTCGAGCGCCCGTTCGCCCTCTGGCGCGAGCCGCACCGTCTGGCGGAGGCGCTGGCCGAGGTCGCCGGCGGCCTGGGGGGTGCGACGCGGACGATGGCGGTGACGATGACGGCCGAACTCGCCGACTGCTTTGCGACCAAACGGGAAGGCGTGGCCTTCGTGCTCGATGCGTTTGGTGCCGCCTTTCCTGGTGTCGATTCGCGGGTGTACGCCGTCGACGGGCGGTTTCGATCGATGCAGGAGGCCACAGAGCGCCCCCTCGAGGTGGCGGCCGCCAACTGGATGGCCGCCGCGGCGCTCGTGGCGCGCACCTCTCCCGACGCCGTGCTCCTCGACGTTGGCAGCACGACGAGCGACGTGATCCCGATCGTGGCCGGGCGCGTCGCCGCCAGGGGGCGGACGGATCCCGACCGGCTCGCCAGCGGCGAGCTCGTCTACACGGGAGCGCTCCGCACGCCGATCTGCGCCATCGTGCGATCGCTCCCGCTCGGCGGCCGCTCTTGCCGCGTGGCCGCCGAGCACTTCGCGGTCGCCGCCGACGTGTATCGCTGGCTGGAACGGATCGAGGACTGGGACTACACCTGCGACACGCCCGACGGCCGTGGGCGGAGCCGGCCGGAAGCTGGCGCCCGCCTGGCCCGGATGGTGTGCGCCGACCTGGAGATGGTGGGAGTGGAAGACATCACGGCGATCGCGGAGTATGTGGCGCGGGCCCAGGTGCGGCAGATCGCCGTCGCCATCCGGCAGGTCAGGCGGCGGCTGGGCTCGACGTTTCCGCACCTCGCCGTCCTGGCGGGGCAGGGCGCCTTCCTCGCCGAGGCTGCCGCGCAGGCGGCCGGCCTTGCGACCCGCAGCCTGGCTGCGCAACTCGGGCCAGCGGCGCGCGCGGCCCCAGCGGCCGCAGTGGCGTTGCTGCTGGCCGAGACGGACTTCGCCCCCTAGGCCGGCTCAGCGCTCCTCGGCCGGGCCGGTGTCGAACGACGATCCCACGAAGAC
>JACQVC010000264.1 GCA_016209995.1 Gemmatimonadota bacterium | reverse complement strand
GTGAAGCCGGAGCTGACTCCCGGGGCTTACGTCAGGCCCCCTCGCGGGGAAGGCGAACGTCCCGGGGAGGTTACCAGACGTTGATTCCGGGCTTCAAAAGACCACCTTCCGGTGCGTTTTTTCCCCCCCCCGCGAACCCTAACCCGCTAACCCGCTCGGGGTGGCGTGGGGCGGAGGGGGTCAGGGGACCACGTCGCGTCGCGCCTGATACAACGTGCGCAGTGTCGCGCGATCCGCGCGCGTGAGCGTATCGCTCGCGATGACCCCGGACCACATGAGGTCGCCAGGGTGGCGCGAGTGGTTGAGGATGCCGAGCGCATGACCCAGCTCGTGGCTCACGAGTCTGCGCAGGCTCACTTCGTCGAGCCCCTCCCGAGCGCTGACCGTGATCAGCAGCCTGATCTGCGACGGACCCCCATCGACGCGCGTCCACGTGTCCAGGCGCTTCGTGGAGCCCGCGCCTCCGTTCGGCGTCTCGGCCAAGCAACCCTGAGTGGAGGTCGCACCGGTGGTCAGCGGCCCCGTACACCCCTCGGGTGCGCGCACGAGTGTCGGCAAGTCCGCCCACGCGAGCACGGCGCGCGCGGCCGATGGGTCCACCGCCTCCAGCAGGCGCACCTCCCCGAAGACGGCCGCGGCGTTCCAGAGCGTCGCAGCATGCTGGAGCGCCTTCTTCAAGGAGGGTCGCGCGGCATCGGGGGCCTCGCGCACACGTAAGCTTGCGCGGGGCGACGCGTCGGCCGGCTCACTCACGAAAACGGACACTGCCGCACCCGGGCCCCAGTGGAAGACGAGAGTATCCCCCGTTCCGACCTCCGGCGTCCGCGCGGACCGGATCAGCCGGAACTCATAGGGCAGGTCCGCTGCATCCGGTCCGAGCGGCAGCGCGGGCGCCTCGCAGGCCCCGACCATCACTGCCGAGACGCAGGCCAGGCTCCCCAGCGTTCGCGTCCTCACCGCACGCCCTGTCCGAAGACGATTCCCACGAGCAACCGCCCCACCGCGCCGTCCACGCCACCCTCGCGCCGATAGGCTACGGAACCGAATCCATGCCTCTGAACCTCCACCTCCAGACGCACTGGCCCGGACAGCGGTGGTCGGATCCCTAGCGCCGCGGCCACCAGGATTCCCGTATCGCTGCCGCCCCGCAGAATGGCCACGTCCTCGCCGCGGTAGGCGATCAGCCCGGCCCCTCCCCGCGCGTACAGCCACGGCAGACCTGGCTGGTACCGGATCCCCGCCGTGGCGTGGACTACCCACACCTCTCCCGCGTTCCAGGATCCTTCCGGCCCTTGCCCCTCGAGCTTCCCGCGGCTGAACGCTCCCGTCAGCTCTACGGACATGGTTTCATCCACGTCACGAACGATCGCCGCGCCCAAGAACGGCGCGACACGGGCGCTCAGCCTCGCGCCGCCCGCAACCACGCGACCCTCGTACAGAACGTCGGCCTCCGCGAGCGACGTGGACTGAACGACGCCGGCTCGCGGCTCGACCCGCACCCGCGGGGCCTGCGCCGCCAGCGAAGCTTGCCCGAGTGCGGCCGCGACCCATAACGCGGCCATAGCTCCAGTCACGCGCAACACTCGCTCTCGGTGCACCTCAATCCTCCATCACGATCCGCCGATTCTGCCAGTCCCTCGCCTGATTGACAGAATGCCTCTCAAGCGTAAGCCTTAATGCATGCGTGCGGAACGTCCGAGATCGTCGATACGCAAGGCGCTATCGCTAGCCTTGCTAGCCATCCTCGGCAGCCTGCCGGTCGCGGTGCCGTTTCTGGACCGTGATCCGCTGCGTGAGCATCCGGTGCTGGAAGCGCAGCATGACGGTACGTGCGTACACGCCCACGACCATACGCTCTGTACCGCGTTCGGTGCGCAACGCTGGGCCACCCGCATCCGGCCGCTCCCGCACACCCCCGCAGTCTATGCGGCGCTCGCACTGACTAGGAACCATGTGTGGGTAATCACGCACTACGACCTTTCGTCCGCTCACCCTCGCGCACCTCCCCAAGCCTGACATCCGGCGACCGGTAACGCCCCGATCGCCCTCAGCGTCGTTCAAGACCCGGCGTGGCCGCGCAGCAATGTGCATCACGCCGCGCTAACGACCATTCCTTTTGAGAAGGACCACAGATGAATTTTCGACGGCTAAGCGTCTCGCGACATTGGATGCTCCTCTGGGGCGCCATCGTCGCGGGACTGACACCGCCGGCGGCGCTGCAGGCACAACCCGCCTCGCCGCAGGTCGTGGACTCACTGCGCCGCGAAGTCGAAGCTCTGCGGGAGCAAGTCGATAGCTTGCGACAAGCGCTCGCCCGGCAGGTACCCCCAGCCGCAGCCGCGGACCAGCTCACCGCACTGCGGGCGGCCGCAGCCGCCGCGGCCGCCGCCGTCGACACGGCCGCAGGCGCGCAGCGTCAAGGAGGGGCGCCCCAGGAGTTCGTCGGACGTGAGAGGAGCCTCCAGGCGCTGAACCCGGAGATCAGCGTCAACACGGACATCCTGGCCTTCGCCAACAGCGAGGACCTTGACCACGACAATTTCGTTCCGCGCGAGTTCGAGATTTCGTTCCAGGCGCCTCTCGACCCGTATTCGCGCGCGAAGATTTTCGTCTCGCATCACACGGAGGGCGGGACACCGACGCCATTCGTCCAGCCCGAGCCAATCGGAGCCGGCGAGGAGGAGCACGCCGAGGGCGAGGCGGCGACCGAGGTCGAGGAAGGATACCTGCAATGGGTGAACTTGCCCGCCGGCCTCGGGCTCTCCGTCGGCAAGCTGCGCCAGCGCTTCGGTACGTGGAACCGCTGGCATCGTCATGCGCTGCCCGGCCAGTCGCTGCCGCTGCCCTATACGGTCTTCCTCGGTGATGAAGGATTGGCGCAAACGGGCGCATCGCTCTATTGGCTCGTGCCGGTCCACGGCCTCGGGACCTACGAAATCTGGTTCGACGTCATGCGGAGCGGCAACGAGCGCCTGTTCGCTGATTCACGCAAGCCGAACTTCCTGGGCCATGTGAACGCATTCTGGGAGCTGTCGCCCGCCACGTACTTCGAGATCGGCCTCTCGGGCACGGCCGGCCGGCGCGAGGAGGATACGCTCGCGTACGACGTCCAGCTGCTGAGCGCGGAGGCCGCCTTCAACTGGCGACCGCCGGAGCGCGCGCTCTACCAGGAGCTCATGCTGCGGGGCGCGTTCCTATTGAACCGGCGCACGGCCGTGGCCCCCGCCGTGGACGGAGGGACCTCGGTGGGAGCCTTCGCCTCCATCGAGTACAAGCTCTCACAGCGCTGGATCGCGGGCCTGCGGTACGACTACGTCGAAAATCCGGATGTCGCCGCCGAAGATGCATCGCTGATCGCGCCAACCCTCACCTGGTGGCAGAGCGAATGGGTGCGCATCCGCGCCGAGTACGACATCCTGCGCGGACCTCGGAGCACCACCAGGACGTTTCTGCTCCAGTTCACGTTCGCGATGGGCCCGCACAAGCACGAGACGTACTGACGCGTTGAACCGACACCCACGACCGCTGTGCCAGTATCGACATGAGACCAGTATCGATATGAGAGAAGAGGAATGACGATGAGCAAGCTCAGCCGGACCCGTTTCGCCCTGTCGGCGCTCCTGTTGCTACCGACCATTGCGCCCGCAGCCAGCGCCCAGGCGGGCCGCCCGCCGCTGCGCGTGGTCACTACGCTCGGCGTATACGCGTCCATCGCTCAGGAGATCGGCGGCTCCGACGTGCTGGTCACTGCGATCGCGACGCCGAATGAGGACGCCCATTTCGTCCGGCCCAAGCCGAGCTTCGCGCTCGAGCTACGGCGCGCCGACCTCTTCGTGACCACCGGGCTCGACCTCGAGCTGTGGGTACCGCCGCTGCTCGACCGGGCCGGCAATCCCCGGGTGATCCAAGGCGGTACGGGTTACGTGACGACTTACCCCGGAATCCGTCTTCTCGATATCCCCGCGGTCGCGAACCGCAGCCAGGGCGACATCCATCTCTTCGGCAACCCGCACCTGCACACGGATCCGCTGCGCGTCGTGCAGATCGCGCGCAACATCACACTGGGACTGAAGAAGATCGCGCCGGATCGCGCGGCGACGTTCGATGCACGCCTGGCTGATTTCACCAACCGCATCTATCGCCGCCTGTTCGGAGATGCGTTGGTGGACGCCCTGGGCGGGGAAACGCTGGACCGGCTGGCCCAAGGCGGGAACCTGCACGAATTCCTCGCCAACAATCGCTACCAGGGGGCGCCGCTCAGCTCACTGCTCGGTGGCTGGCTCGCCGCGGCCGCGCCCTTCCGCGGCAAAGAGCTCATCTGCTATCACAAGGACTGGGCCTACTTCGAGGAGCGCTTTCAAGTTCGCTGCGCTGAATACGTCGAGCCCAAGCCCGGCATTCCGCCCACGCCGGGCCACGTGGCGAGAGTCATCGAGCTGATGCAGCAACGCAACGTGCGTGCCGTGCTCGCCTCGAGCTACTACGACCGGAGCAAGGTCGAGGCGGTGGCTCGGCGCGGGAACGGTACGGCCGTGATCGTGGCGCTATACCCCGGCGGCTTGCCGGGTGTGACCGACTACTTCAGCCTGGTCGATCACTGGGTCTCGACCTTGGCCCAGGCGTTCGGCCAGCCTAGCTCGTGACGCGTACCGCGACAAGGAGGAGCCCGTACCCATGCTTGACCTGATCCTCGCACCCACGGTCTGCGCCCTGGTGATTCTGTTCACTCACGCCTACTTCGGGCTTCACATCATCAAGCGCGGCATCATCTTCGTGGATCTGGCACTGGCGCAGATCGCGGCCCTCGGCAGCACCGTGGCCGTGATGACGGGCGCGGAACCTGCCACGCCGACGGCCTTCCTGTTCGCGTACGCGTTCACCCTCTTGGGCGCGGTCATCTTCAGCTTCACTCGCATGGAGGGCTCACCGGTGCCGCAGGAGTCGATTATCGGCATCACCTTCGTCGTCGCATCGGCAACGGTCATTCTGCTTTCCAGCTTCAGCGCTCGGGGTGCCGAGCACATTCAGGAAACGCTCACGGGCACCCTGATCTGGGTGACGTGGCCCGTCGTTCTCAAGATCGCCGGCGCCTACGTGCCCGTCGCGCTCTTCCACTACATCTTCCGGCGGCCGATGCTGGCCATCTCGTTTACGCCCGAGCGTCAGCGAAATCTGCGACTCTGGGACTTCCTCTTTTACGCCACGTTCGGCTTCGCCATCACGATGTCCGTGCCCGTCGCCGGCGTGCTCATGGTGTTTAGCGTGCTCGTCATTCCCGCCGTGGTCGCCTTCCTCTACACGACCCGCTTCCTCAGCGCCCTCGTCGCAGCCTGGGCGTCCGGCACGTTGGCGATCATTGCCGGAATCACCGTGTCCTTCCTCTACGACGTCACCACAGGGCCGCTGCTCGTCTGCGCGTTCGGTCTGCTGCTCATCCTGGCAGCAGGCTTGCGGCCGCTGATTTGGCGCCGTCGCGCGGAAGGCATCGAGGTGCCCAAAATCCTCACCGATGAAAAGCAGATGCCCTCGCCCGTCGTGTGAGAAACCCTCGACGAGGGTGCGCTCGAGCTAGTCGCCCTCACGAAACGACCGCAGCAGCGTCAGATTCCGCACGTCCAGCGCCACACGATCCGCTTCCTTCGGCGTCTCGATGATCTTGGGAACGTCCACGAATCGCGGATCCGTCATGATGCGCCGGAATGGCCCCTCACCCAGAGCGCCTCGCCCGATGTGCTCGTGGCGGTCCTTGCCTGACCCCAGTGGGTGACGCGAGTCGTTCAGGTGGAAGAGCCTCAGGCGTCGTAGTCCAACGGCATCGTCGAGGTGGTCCATGACGCCATCGTAATCGGAGACGAGGTCGTAACCCGCTGTGTAGATGTGACACGTATCGAGACAGACAGCCAGCCGACGCCGTAGCGTTCCGGGCACCCGCTCGATCAGCACGGCTAACTCCTCGAAGCTCGCGCCCAAGCGGTTCCCTCCGCCCGCCGTCGTTTCCAGGAGCACGCGTGTTCGCGACGGAACGCGCGTCAACGCTTCGGTGATCGCATCGGCATTGCGGGCCAGACCGCTCGCTCGATCCCCATTCGTCGCGCTGCCGGGGTGGCACACCAGGAAGTCGAGGCCCAGGCGATCGCAGCGCTCCAGCTCGCCGACGAACGCCTCGAGTGACCGGGCGTACAGCTTGCGGTCAGGTGAGGCCAGGTTGGTCAAGTAGGAGTCGTGCGCGGCCGCGCTCGCGATCTTGTGCTTGATTCGTTCCGCGTGGAAGCTCGAGCTGTCTTCCTCGGTCAACTCGGACGCGTGCCAGCGGCTGGGCTGCTTCGTGAAGAGCTGGAGCACGTGCGCCCCGATTTCGCGTGCTCGCGCGGGCGCGCGAACGACGCCGCCCGCCGTCGACACATGGGCCCCGACCTCGTCACGTCGCGCGGACAGACTCCTTAGCAGGTCGCTGCTAGAACGGAGGCGCCATGCGGTAGGGAACCAGCCCTGCCGAGAACGCCAGATCGTCCAGCCGTGTATGCCGGGCGCGCGAGGCTGCAGTGAGCGCGGGAATCGACGCCGTGATCTCCTCGAGCCGGCGCTCGAGATCGTGGCGTTGGGCCAGCGCGGTCCTCACCTCCTCCTGGCCGAGGTACCGAGTGGAATCACGCGGCTCCACGCGCGTCGGCATGCCCCGGGCTCGCGAGACGGCGGACAGGTACGCCTCCTTCATCTCCGCGATCGCCACCTCGAGCCGAGCTTGCTCCTCGAGGTGCTCGAGCAGCTCCAGATCCGCCTCAAGCGCCGCTTTCGCAGCGGCACGAGTAGCCGCGAGCTCATCCCCCGTGGATACGGTGCTCAGCCTATCGAGCAGACCGAGCTTGGCCAGGCGCAGCGTGGCATACCGGTCCGCCAGCGCCTCACCTGCGAGCGCAGCCGGTGCACTCGCCGCCAGACGAGAGAGGGATCGGTTCTCCAGCAGGATCTGCCGGAACTCAGTCTGACCTCCTGCGTCCGTCACGCGCCACGCGCGCCCGATCAACGCCGTCAGTAATATCGCGAGGACCATCAGGCCGGTCCCCCACGTGTATTTCCGTTTCATCACTAAGCCGACACCTCTGCCCCTTTGACATGGACCTCGACTTCGCGGGTCCTGGGGATGCACAAAGCGAGCCGCGCGCTATCCGGCCCATCTTTACGACGCTACCCCACCTGTTCGTTTCACCGCCCGCACCTTTCTCCTCGGCGCCCGCGCCCCGGCGCGTTCCAGACGCCACCCGAAACGCGAAAACTTTTCCGACTGCTCGGACGTCCGTAGCCGCTTCGCACCATGCTATCGTCCGCGGCGCGAACCGCTGCCGGACCGCGCAATCCCTTGTAAACAAATGTCTTGGCACCGGTCGCCGAGGAAGAGCCACCTACGGGCACGGGTCTTGACCGAAATATAGTCGAGTACAAAGCGGGACCACGGCTTGCGTGGTTCCATTTTCGGTCCCTAGACCAAGTTTGGCACGAGAACGGAGGGTTCCGTGCGTATCTGTAGCGACGGTTTCATGGTGCTCAACGAGTACGGCAAGATGCGGACTCCCGGGCCCTACGACTGCGACGTCGAGCCCATGCCCGAGGAAGAGGCCGTTTCGTTCCTGCTTTCTCACTCGTTCCCCGGCCGTCGCCGCATCGTGCGGCCGCTGACGATCGCGGATCGGAGAGCGATCAAGCTGGCCTCGTGGGCGTCCTCCGTGAGCGAGCGTATGGCCCTGTTGGATCCCGTGTGGCGTGGCATCACGGTGCCGGTGGACGTTCACGAGAATGGGCACGCTGTCCTCATCCAGGTGGCGCAGTACCGTGAGCAGTGGGCTTACCCACTGTATATCGACCGCGGCACGACCTGCGTTCATCCCGCGGGCGGAGTCGCCGTGGCGAAGCTGAACGGTGAGGGTCGTGTGCATCGTGTACAGATGTGCGGCGCCAGGGCGAACGGCCGCCGTGCCAGACCGCACGCCGCGAACGGACGCGCCCCGAGCCGGCGTCGCTCGCTCCGACGGCGTACCGCGTAATCTACGTGTGATCTTCACGGCCGGGCCTCCCGCCCGGCCGTGACTTTTACCGCCCCGGAATCCCCGGCTCCGTCATACTTCTCACGTTCAGCGCCTCGTCGAGCTGCTCCGGCGGGAGCAGCTTGCGGCGCTGCATCACCTCCCGCACGGACTCCCCATTGCGGGCCGCCTCCTTCGCAACTTCGGCCGCCGCATCGTACCCGATGTAGGGGTTCAGTGCGGTCGCGATCGCGGGATTCTTCTCGAGCAGCTCCCGGCAGCGCTCGCGGTTCGCGCGGATTCCCGTGACGCAGCGGTCCGTGAACGCGCGCGCGGCGTTCGCCAGCAGCGTGATCGACTCGAGCAGCGCGTGGGCCAACACGGGCATCATCACGTTCAGCTCGAAGTTGCCGCGGCTGCCGCAGATCGAGATGGTCGTGTGGTTTCCCGCCACTCGGGCACACACCATCAGGAGCGCCTCGGACATCACCGGGTTCACCTTGCCCGGCATGATCGAGCTGCCGGGCTGCGTCGCCGGAAGCAGCAGCTCCCCGATGCTCGACGTGGGTCCGCTGCCCAGCCAGCGTATGTCGTCGGCGATCTTGGTGAGACCCACCGCAACGGCGTTGAGCGCACCGGCTGCGCTCACGGCCGCGTCCTTGGCGGCCTGCGCCTCGAAGTGGTTCTCGGCCTCGCGGAACGGGACGCCGAGCGCTTTGCTCATGCGCGCGATCGTCCGGCTTGCGAACTCGGGATGCGTGTTGATCCCCGTGCCGACCGCCGTGCCTCCCAGAGCCAGCTCCGCCAGCTCCTCGGACGCGCGCTCGACACGCTCGATCCCTCGCTGCACTTGCTGCGCGTACCCGGAAAACTCCTGGCCGAGGCGCACCGGAGTCGCGTCCATCAGGTGCGTGCGGCCGGACTTCAGCACGTCGTCGAATTCCTGGGCTTTCGCGGCCAACGCATGCCTCAGGTGCTGGAGCGCGGGCACGAGCTCCTCTCTGATAGCCGTCCTCGCCGCGACGTGAATCGCCGTCGGGATCACGTCGTTCGACGACTGACAGAAGTTCACGTGATCGTTCGGGTGCACCCGCACCCCGTCTCCCAGGATCTGGGTCGCGCGAGTCGCGATCACCTCGTTCGCGTTCATGTTCGTGGACGTGCCGGACCCGGTCTGATAGATGTCCAGCACGAATTCCTCGTCCCAACGCCCCTTCGCTACCTCGTCGGCCGCCTGCGCGATGGCATCCGCGATCTTGCGGTCGAGCAGACCCAACTCCACGTTCGTCAGCGCGGCTTCGCGCTTGATCATCCCCAGGGCCGCAATGAACCGGCGAGGGAAGCGGCTCCCGCTGATCCTGAAGTTGTCGTAGGCGCGCTGCGTCTGCGCGCCGTACAGCGCCGAGGCGGGCACCTTCACCTCCCCGAGCGAATCCTTTTCGACCCGGTAGCCTTCCTGTCCCATGACGCTCCCCTCCTCACTTTCGCGGCGGCCGACTCGGCCGCATCTCGACACGACTCACGTGCGCGTTCTCCGGAAGAGCCAGCAGGTCCAGAACCACCTGGGCCACGTCCTCCGGCTGCAACATCCAATCGTTCTGCGGGCCAGCCTCCTTGCCCCGGAACTCCGTGTTCACGCTGCCCGGCATGATGATGCTGATGCGGATCTTGTCGTAGCGCAGATCCAGCATCATCGCCTCCGTCATCCCGACGAGCCCGAACTTGGAGGCGTTGTACGCGCTTCCGCCCGCGAACGGGTTACGTCCCGCCAGCGATCCGATGTTGATGATCCAGCCGCCGCCCCCTCGCTTCATGTGGGGAGCCACGGCTCGCACGCAGTAGAAGACACCGCCCAGATTCGTCTCGATCTGGCCCTGCCACTCCTCGACGGGCATCTCGTCCACCGGCGCGAACAGCCCGTAGCCCGCGTTGTTGACCAGCACGTCCACACGCCCGAAGCGCTCGACCGTCCTGGCGATGAGCCGCTCGCACTGCTCGGGCCGGCGCACGTCGCACACGACACCGAGCGACCCACCCCGACCCCGTGACTCGAGCGCCGCGGCGATGGCCGCCACCTCCTTCTCGCCTCGCGCGCTCACCACAACGTGCGCACCCGCAGCGGCGCACGCCTCCGCGATGCACTTGCCGATTCCGCGAGTGCTACCTGTGACGATACAGACTTTGCCGGTCAGATCGGGCATACTCGACCTTCCAGATCAGGGTTCACGGAGCAGATGATGCGGTCCCCCCACGCCAATAGCCAATCCCCGTCCGGCCCCGTAACATACGCGCCATGTCGGACGTGAAGGTAGCCATCGTCACGGGCGGCGCCGTGCGCGTGGGTCGGGCCATCACCCTGGCACTCGCGCGCGCGGGCTACGATCTGGTCATCCATTACAACCGCTCGCAGAAGGAAGCGGAGGAAGCGCAGCGCGAGGTGCAGGCGCTGGGACGGATGGCGGTCCTCGTTCAGGGCGACGTGGCGCTGAAGCGGAACGTCGAGCAGGTGGTCGCCCGGGCCAACGAGCTGGGCCGTCTGGACCTGCTCGTGAACAACGCCTCGATCTTCCAGTCGAAGCCCGTGCTCGAGATCACGGAAGAGGAATGGGATCGCGTTCTGGCGGTAAACCTGAAGGGCCCGTTCCTTCTCGCCCAGGCGGCCGCGCCGCTGCTCGCGGCGGCGGGCGGCTCGATCGTGAACGTCGTGGACCTCTCCGCGTTCCAGGCCTGGCCATCCTTCGCGCACCACGCCGTTTCCAAGGCCGGCCTGCTGCACCTGACGCGCGTGCTGGCCCGCGCGCTCGGCCCCGAGATCCGCGTGAACGCCGTGGCGCCCGGCCCCGTGCTCCCACCCGGGCACTACACGGCCGACCAGATCGAGCGCTCGCGGAAACGCACCGTCCTCGGGCGCTGGGGCTCTCCGGACGACGTGGCCCGCACCGTGCTGTTCCTCGCGGAATCGCCCTACATCACGGGAGACGTGGTCGTCGTCGACGGCGGCCGGCTGGTGACGTGAGCTCGATGTTCTACGGCCCGGTCGGTTCCTCCGGCCGCTGCAGCGCGCTCAAGGGAAGCTTGTTCACCTCGTCGATGATGCGAGCGTAGGCGCGGGTCGACGCCTCGAGCCCTGTCCAGGGCACGGTTTCCGGCGTCTCCAGGTCCGTGTGGAAGTAGTGGTGGTACTCGCTGGCCACCACGCCCGGCATGTACCGATAGAAGGATCCCATGTCAGTTGCCGGGGGCCGCCCCGGCTCCGGGTCCAGGTAATGCGTCATGCCGAACTCACGGAACGCTCGCGTGGCGATCCGCTCCAGCTCGGGACGCGTCGGTCCCCCCGCGTACCACTGCTGCGGCATGTACGTGTTGCCCCAGACGATCATGTCGGCGTTCCCCCTCTTGTAGCGGGGCCGGATGATCGTCTGCACCGTCGACGGGTGCTCCGCGTTGATCATGAGCGCCGTCTTGGCAAAGAACTGCGCACGGTTCTCGACCATCCAACGGATTCCGGTCGCGGAGCCCTCGCCCGAGTTGTGATGGCCGTCGAGGCCAACAAACACGAGGGTGCGCGGGCGCTGGGATCGCGGGATCCTGGCGTAATGCTCGGCCAGGCCGATCATGGACGCCACGCCGGAAGCGTTGTCGCCCGCGGCGTCGAACCAGCCATCCCTGTGGGCGGTCACATAGATGGTCTCGTCCGAGGTGCCGGGCAGCGTTCCCCAGACCAGCGCCGTCTGGCGGTTGGGCATCATCTCGATGTCCAGCCGGACGTCCACCCGCACCGGGCCGCCGGCTGCGATCATCGCGCGCACCTTGGCACCGTCGTCGTTGCCGACTGTGAACGTCGGAACCTGCGTGTTCCCGGGATATGCTTGGTAGCGCATGTTGCCTGGGAGCATTTGCGCGTCGAACACCACCGCCGCGCCCTTCTGATTCGCGCGCGCGACCGCCCCGAAATTCGCTGCCCCCAGCATGCTGTACGTGAACACCGCCTTGCCCCGGACGTCGTGGCCCATGAAGTCGGCCTCGGTCCCCAGGCCGACGTAGACCGCCTCCAGGTTGTTCAGGCCGCCGGGTGGCGTCCCGGGCGAGCGGAAGAACGGCTGGGCCGACACCAGCTCGACCGTCTCGCTCCCAGACTTGACCATCACGCCGTAGGTGCGCGGGTACCACTGCGGAGGCAGGTCGAAATTCTGGATCTTGACGTCGGACAGGCCGATCGAGCGGAAGCGTCCGGCCAGCCATGCGGCCGCCCACGCGTCGGACTCCATGCCGATGATCCGACCCCAATACTTCGGATGGATCTGGTCCCGGTAGCGGCGGGCGATCTCGGCCTGGGCGACCACGTCCTGGAGCATTCGCCGGCCGTCGATGTCCGCGTACTGCTCGGCCCCCTTTGGCAGAGGCCACTGGAGGTAGGCGTCCTGCACCCTCGCGCCGGGGAAGACATCCTGGGCCATCAGTCCAGCGGGCCGAACCAGACCCAGACCTGATAGCACCAGCCCGCCTACCGTTAGCAGCCTGGCATTCGCGTGCATCGGTGGTCCTCCTATTGACCCCGGGGTTAGCTGAGATCCCAGCGCGTCCAATCAAAAAGGCCAAGGCGCGCCGTTTGCGTCCGTTCTATAACCGGCGTGACCGCCGGCCGAACCGCGAAGGGCAAGCGCGAGCGCAGCGAGCCCGCTGTGTTCAGCCCCGGTGTTATAGGAAGTTGCCTCGGGCTGCTCCCCTCGCACTCCGCTTCCGTCGCCGCCGAACAATCGCACCGGCGATATCATTCTTCGTCGCCCCCGCTGCCAGAAGGCCTCGAATCAGCAAGTCGACCGAGACCGAAGGATCGCTAGCCTCCATCTTGGCGACTCGAGACTGGCTCGAGCCGAGCCTCTTCGCGAGCTCGACCTGAGATAGGCCCTGCTCTTGGCGCCGATCCCGAAGCTCACTACTCAGAGCGAGCTTCAGCTCTACGAACACAGCCTCGTCTTCGCTGAGGCCGAGAAACTCGGCGACGGAGCCGACGCGCCAACCACCGCTCTCTAACCTCTTGCGCTTCATTCTATCCAAGGGTGGGTCTTGATCTCGCCGTGCAACCAAACCAGCGGCTTGTCGGCCGGGCTGGCTCATGCTCCCTGATATGTCCTATCTGACATACGCGCAAGGGATGAGCCACGAATCCTCAGCGCGTCACGCCCGTGTTTGCAAACGGCGTGACCGCAGGCCGAAGCGCGAAGGGCACGCCGCGCGCAGCGCGGCGCTGCGTTACCGGCGCGATGTTATACGCCAGTTGCGGGAGCGAGTACACCTCCCCTTGATCTAGACCAATCTGGTCATTATGATCTGGTACGCAAATGGAGGCCATGTCATGCCGAAAACTGTTTCCGTCGCTGAAGCCAAAGCTAGGTTCTCCGCTGTCCTGCGGTCCGCTGAGGGCGGACGACCGGTCGTCATCACTCGCCACGGGAAGCCGGTCGCGGCTCTCGTGAGGGCCGATGAGCTCGAGCAGATCGAACGCCTTCGCGCCGCCGGACCCGAGGGAGGGCTCGCGAGCCTGGCCGGCGGGTGGAAAGACTCTGAAGAACTCGTCGATCTGATCCATGCGCGTG
>JACQVC010000263.1 GCA_016209995.1 Gemmatimonadota bacterium | reverse complement strand
GTGATAGCCCGTGTAATCCTGGCCTCCGAACGCGCGGGCGTTCGCCAGCGCCGCCGCGGTCACGAGCGTCTTCAGGTCCACGCCGGCATTCAGCTTATCGACCAGCATCGGCAGCAGGTTATCCACGGGCGTCTGCTGCATCAGTGAGACGAGCGGTTCGAGCTTGCCGAACGTCAGCTTGCCATCGGGCACGAGGGCGTCCGTTGACCGCCGGGTGCGTGGCACGGCCGCGTCCTCGCGCACGTCGATCTTCCCCCCCAGAAACGCACCGCGGCTCGCAGTCATGAGGGCCGCCATGGCGCCGCCGACGTAAAGGCCCCGCTTGAACGCGAGCCGCATGTTTCGCGTGCGGTGGAGGTCCCGGGTGATGAAGCTTTGCCTCAGCAGGTCGTCGTAGCCGCGCAGGCCGTCCGCGGTGGTGTCGCCCTTCTTGAGCGCCGCGAAGATGGTTCGGGCGGCGAGTCTGCCGGATTCGATCGCGTAGTGGATCCCCTTGAGGGAGGATACGTCCACCAGGCCGGCGGCATCACCGATCATAAGCAGGCCATCGCCATGGCAGCGCTCGGGCAGCGAGTGGTAGCCGCCCTCCGGGATCGTCTTGGCGCCCCACTCGACCATCTCGCCGCCCTCGAGGTAATCTCGGAAGAGACGGTGCTCCTTCATTTCCTGCAGGCGCGCGTGTACGTCGAGATTCAGGTCGGGCGAATCGAGACCTGCCACCAGGCCCAGCGCCACCAGGTTGGGCTCCAGCGGATACATGAAGCTGCCGCCGAAGGTATCGGCAGCGAGCGGCCACCCCAGTGTGTGCACGACCGCGTGCAAGGGCCTGCGCGTCTCCCACAGCTCCTTGACCCCGAGGGCGAAGATCTGCGGGTTCGGCGAGCGGATGCGCTGCCACTGGAGGTAGGCCTGGGTGAGCGAGCCACGCGTGCCTTCCGATAGGACGGTGACGCGCGCCACGATGTCCGTGGGCGGCGCGAACGCGCTTCCGGGCTGACCGCCGCGATCCAGCCCCGAGGGCGCCGTGCGCACGCCCCGCACGCGGTCACCCTCGACCAGCAGCGCATCCGCCGGGAAACCCGTGAACACGTTGACGCCCAGCTCTTCCGCCCTCTCGCCGAGCCAGCGGACGAGCTCACAGATCGACGCGACATAGAAGCCGTGATTCCGCATCGTTGGCGGTACGGGCAGCGGGATGGCGCGGTTTCGCCCGAGCAGGTAGACGCGCTCCGCGCGCACGCGCGCGCGCAAGGGCAGCCCTTCAGGTCCAAGCTCGGGGAACATCTCGAGGAGTGGGCGTGGATTGACCACCGCACCGGACAGGCAGTGCTCGCCCAGGGAGGACGCCTTCTCCAGCACACCGATCTGAACGTCGCCGAGCCCGCCGCCGCTCGCGTGGTCGCGCTGCACGAGCCGGGCCAGCTCGATGGCACCCGCGAGCCCGGCGGGACCCGCGCCCACGAAGACCACATCCAGAGGCACATGCTCGGGGTCGGGCGCGTCCCGTACGATGAAGCGCTCGAGGGGGAACCGCCGCTGATGGCGGGACGGGATCAGGAAACTAGACGAGAACGTCGATTCACCCATGGATCTGCGGCTATGATCCGGTGTAGGTCGTGAGGACCGTCGCGTGCACTGTGAGGAGAGTTATTCCGCGTGAGCCAACGTAGTCGGACGACGCGTAATGGTCCAAACTGGACCATTACCCGGACGACTCGTCACCATTCCGGCCGTTGTGCCACCAGTAGTAGTCTTGGAGTCGAGTCCCGGTTAACTTAGCAACCGCTACGGGGTGCCGCACCCTCAACCCAAGATCCCACGGACTGCTAGCCAGTCCCAGCCGCTGAAGGCACGAAGGAATGGCCAGATCGCGTCGTGAAACTCCGCAATCTCGTCCGCAGACCCTCGGGCAGCTCAGGGCCGCCGGCTACCGCAGGCGTTCGGTCAAGGATGAAATGCGCGCGAACGTGCTGCGCAAGCTCGAATCCGAGAAGCCGCTGTTTCCGGGAATCATCGGATTCGAGGACTCGGCCGTCCCGCAGATCGTCAATGCGCTCCTGGCCCGCCACAACTTCATTCTGCTTGGTCTGCGCGGGCAGGCGAAGAGCCGCATCTTGCGTCAGCTCGTGGATTTCCTCGACGAGGAGGTGCCGATTCTGGCTGGCAGCGAGGTGAATGACGACCCTCTGGCTCCCATCTCGAAGTATGGGCGGCTGCTGATCGAGGAACAGGGCGATGATGCGGCGATCGAGTGGATCACCCGCGACCAGCGCTACGTCGAGAAGCTCGCCACGCCCGACGTAACGATCGCGGACATCATCGGCGACGTGGACCCGATCAAGGCGGCGCGCGGCGGCCACATTCTGGCCGACGAGCTGACCATTCACTACGGGCTTCTGCCGCGCGCGAATCGCGGGATCT
This sequence comes from Gemmatimonadota bacterium, assembly GCA_016209995.1. GTDB lineage: Bacteria > Gemmatimonadota > Gemmatimonadetes > Longimicrobiales > Gaopeijiaceae > JACQVC01. The sequence continues at coordinate 682 of JACQVC010000263.1, read as the reverse complement.
TCGCGCTCAACGAGCTGCCGGACCTCGCGGGCAAGATCCAGGTGGGCCTCTTCAACGTCATGCAGGAGGGCGACATTCAGATCAAAGGGTACGCCGTGCGCCTGCCGCTGGACGTGCTGCTGGTGTTCACGGCGAACCCCGAGGATTACACGGCTCGCGGAAAGATCATCACGCCCCTGAAGGACCGGCTCGGCTCCGAGATCGCGACACATTACCCCACGGAGCTCGAGCGCGGCATCGCGATCACGCGCCAGGAAGCCTGGGTCGAGCGCCATTGCCGGCCCATCGAGATTCCGGACTTCGTGGGCGAGGTGATCGAGCGCATCGCGTTCCTGGCTCGACGTGACAAGCGGATCGACCAGCGCTCCGGCGTGAGCCAGCGCATGCCGATCACCGTCACGGAGAACATCGTCTCCAACTCGGAGCGCCGCGCGTTCCTGGGTGGCGAAGCGACGGTCATACCCCGTATCGGAGACGTGTACGCGGCGCTGCCGTCCATCACCGGCAAGCTCGAGCTGGAGTACGAAGGCGAGCTTCAGGGCGCGGCGAAGATCGCCGCCGACATTATCAGCGCAGCCGTGGACGAGACGTTCCAAGCTCGTGCCGGTGGGGCGGACGTCGAGGAGATCGTCGAGTTCTTCGAGGGCGGCGGCGCGCTGCAGGTTTCGGACGACTCTTCGGG
>JACQVC010000278.1 GCA_016209995.1 Gemmatimonadota bacterium | reverse complement strand
CCTTCAGCTCGCGTTCGGCAACCAGGTGGGCCGCACGGTCGCGGCCGCGCTCCTGCTGCCTGCCTACTACCGCGGCGAGCTGACGACCGCCTACCAGCTCCTGGAGTCACGGTTCGGTCGGCCGACCCGGCGGTTCACCTCCGCGATCTTCATGGTCACCCGATTGCTAGGCGACTCGGTGCGCCTGTTCGCCACGGCCATTCCGCTCGCGCTCATCACTGGATGGCCGTACCCTCTGTCGATCGTGTTGATCGGCGTCGTGACGTTGATCTACACGTATTTCGGCGGGATCCGCGCAGTCGTCTGGGTAGATGTGCTCCAGCTGGCCCTTTACCTGCTCGGTGCACTCGCGGCTGTAGTCGCGCTGCACCTGCTGATTCCCGGCGGATGGCCGGCCACGCTCTCCGCGGCCGCGCAGGCCGGGAAACTCTCCGTCTTCGATTTCTCCGTGAAGCCGTCGACGGTCTACACGTTCTGGGCCGGGCTCGTGGGTGGCGGCTTTCTTTCCATGGCCTCGCACGGGACCGATCAACTCATTGTCCAGAGACTACTGACCTGCCGCGATCTGCGCTCGAGCCAGAAGGCGTTGGTGTGGAGCGGCGTCGTCGTGATCGCGCAATTCGCCCTGTTTCTCGTGGTCGGAGTAGGTCTCTGGGGCTTCTACGGCGGGCAGGCGTTCGAGCGATCGGACGAGATCTTCGCTCGTTTCGTGATCAATGAGCTGCCGCCGGGCCTGACGGGGCTGTTGATCGCCGGCGTCTTTGCCGCCGCAATGTCAACGCTCGCTTCGTCCATTAATTCGCTGGCGTCCGCCACGGCCTACGATTTCTTCGCTCCCGCGCTGCGGGTGGACAGCAACGATGAGCGCACGCTGCGGGCTGGTAGGATGTTCACCCTTCTCTGGGCCGTCCTGCTGATAGCCGGCGCGGTCGTGTTCATCCCGCTCAGTCGCCAGGCCGCTGCGGTCGAAGTCGCGCTGGGTATCGCATCTCTGGTCTACGGCGGACTACTCGGTGCCTTTGCCCTCGGAATCTTCGTGCCCGCGGCCCGCCAGCCGCACGCTATCGGCGCCATCGCGGCGGGAATCGGCGTCGTGACGGCTGTTTGGCTCGGAGCGAGGGCTGCTGTGGCCTGGCCGTGGTACGTATTCATCGGCACGGCGGTCACGTTCCTGGCAGGGACCGTCGCCGCTCGGCTGACGCCGGCCGCTCTGCTCACGGAGCCGAGCGGTGAACGCGTGGCCGGCTCCTGAATGGAGACGGCGCGCAGCGTCGCAGCAGAAGCCGGTGGCTGACTTCGTCATCGGCGTGGATGGCGGTGCGACGCGGACTCGTGCCGTCGTCCTGACTCTCCAGGGCCGGGAGTTGGCGGCTGCGGAGGGCGGTCCTGGACGCGTCGACGCCGCAGGCTCCGAAGCTGCCCTGCAAATCGTGCGTGCGACAGCCACGCGCGCCGTAGCGGAGGCAGGAGCCAGGCTCCCGGCCCTGGCACTTTGCGCCGGCCTCGCCGGCGCCGGGCGCGAGGCCGAGCGTAGCGCGGCCGAGAGCAGGCTCCACGCCCTGGGGCTCGCTCACCGCGTGCTCGTGATCACCGATGCCGAGGCTGCCCTTCAGGACGCGTTCGGGGACGGGCCGGGCATCCTCGTCATTGCCGGAACTGGTTCTGTCGCATGGGGACGCGCGGAATCCGGGACGGTGGCGCGCAGCGGCGGATGGGGCGCGCTGCTGGGCGACGAGGGTAGCGGCTACGACATAGCCCGACGGGCACTGAGGGCGGCTGCCCGTGCCGCCGACGGCCGCGGCCCGGACACCCAGCTCCTGCCCGCGGTGCTCGAGCGCCTGCAGCTGGCCCATCCGGACGATCTCGTGGCCTGGGCTGCGTCCGCGGACAAGGGGCAGATCGCGGCGTTGGCGACGCTGGTCGCGGAGATCGCCGAGCACGGTGACGATGTCGCCCGCGACATTCTCGAGCGCGCTGTTCGCGATCTGGTCGCGCACGTCGAAGTCCTGATCCGCAAGCTCGGCCCTTGGCGCTCGCCGCCCCGGCTGGCCGCTACGGGCGGACTCGTCGACCCCGGCGCGCCGCTCCCCCAGCCGCTCTTCGAGGCTGCTCGCAGACTGGGCTGCGCGGCGCTGCCGCGGCCCGTGCGCGCGGCGATCGGAGCCGCTCATCTCGCGCTTCGCCTCGCGGCGCGCGCCGGAGCCTGACGCAACGCGTGCATGAACAGGTCGCTGTACTTCTTCGGCGAGCGGCAAAGGGCGGTGCTACTCGGACAGGCTCCTAGCCACGGGTGAAGCTCGCCAGGATCTCCAGCAACAGGCGCGCGGCGAGCTTCGAGGTTCTCTCACCGATATCCAGCGGCGGAGCCAGCTCGACGATGTCTGCGCCGGCCAGCTCCGCTCGGCGGAGCAGCGTGCTCAGGAACGTGATGATCTCGCGGCTGGACAGTCCGCCGGGACATGCGTGCCCCGTCCCGGGCGCGTAGGCGGGGTCCACGACATCGAGATCGATGGACAGATACAGGGGCCGGCCATCAGGCGCTACGCGCTCGAGCACGACCTGGGCCGCGTGCTCCGCGCCCCACCGCGCTACGTCATCGACCATGATGAGATGGACGCCGCTCTCGCGCATCCACTCCGTGAACATCCGCGAGTTCGCAAAGGGTCGTAGGCCGACAACGGCGGTCTGACTTCCGCGCGCAAATCCGGATCGTAGAGTCGAGCTGAACGGCGCACCGCGAGTGATCGTCGACGAGTCTTCCTCCTCCCGTTCATCGAGGTGCGCGTCCAGGATCAAGAGCGCCACTTGCTGCATCGGCTTGCTGGCTGCCAGCCCGGCAAGCACGCCCTGCGTGACCGTGTGCGCGCCGCCGAGGCAGATGGGCCTCGCTCCCTGACTGAACAGCTTCGCCGCCGCGTCCCGGATGGCCATCAGACTTTGGGGCGCGGCTCCAGACGGCAGCTCCAGGTCGCCCCAGTCCAGTACCGAGCCCAGGAGTCGCAGGTCGCCCTCGGGCTCGCCCCCATAGGTACTGAAGCCCTTCAAGGCCTCCCGCAAAGCCGCCGGCCCCCGCTCGCACCCTGGCGAGCCGCCGCCTCGCGCCGGCGGAGCGCCCACCAGGACCGGGGCGCCGTCAGGCAAGGCGGCATCGAGTGAGACCGCCTGCAATAGGCCGGCTACTTCGACGGGCCCTGCGGTCGAAGGATGGGGAGGCGACGCGCCCGGCTGGGAAACATCCGCCGGCCGCGCGCGTTGCGAGTCGTCACGTCGATCTGACTCGGACGACAATACGTACTCCTATGACGACAATGACAGAACCCGGACACGCGTGCGGCTCCAGGCCTGGAGCCACCCGACCGTTCGGCCACGGCGCTCCACGCCTGGCGAGCCGCCCACCCCTCAGGTGGAAGACGCATTACCGCTCAGGAGCCTGTGAAGCTTATCCCACAAATATATGTTTCCAGCGAGGACTGCGCCCCCCTTTAGGTCGGGCACGCTCCCGTCCAGCCGGGAGATTACCCCGCCGGCTTCCTGCACCATGATCCACCCGGCCGCCACGTCCCACGGCTCGAGCCAGAGTTCCCAGAACCCATCTAGAAGACCAGACGCCACATAGCACAGGTCCAGCGCTGCGGACCCACACCGTCGTATGCCTGCGGTTGAGCGGAGAACGCGGTCGAACTGTGTCAGATACTCGGGGAGCCGGTGCAGGTGTTTGAAGGGAAACCCAGTCCCGATAAGGGCTTGGTGCAGCTCGTGGATTCCGGAGACGCGGATGCGGAGTCCGTTCTTGTAGGCGCCCAAGCCTCTGGCCGCCCACCAGCGCTCGCCTGTGGCGGCCGACAGGACGGCCCCCGCCACCGGAACCCCATCGAGGCAAACAGCGACCGAAGCTGAGTAATGGGGGTGTCCATGCAGGAAGTTGGTCGTTCCGTCCAGGGGGTCTACGACCCAGACCGGACCCGTCACGGTGTGGGAGAGCGCCTCCTGCTCCGTCTCTTCGGCGAGGACCTTGTGCCCGGGGTGGCGGGCTCGAAGCACCGCCAGAACGGCATCCTGGGCTTCCCGGTCCACATCGCTGACGAAGTCGCTGTGGCCTTTCAGCTCCCAGCTCGAGGCCTCGACGCGCCCGAGCCACCGCCGATGAACGGCGCCCGCCGCCTCGACGGCCGCGAGGGAGGTGCGGAGCAGCTCGGCCAGGTTAGCTCCCACACCACCCCCTTCCTCTCCTCTTCTCACCCTTCTCCCGCTCACTTTCGCTGACCTCCGCTTCGCTCCGGTTCGCGGATTCTAGGAACTCGGACATGTAAGCGCTAAGTTATGATGTGACAGGGCTTGAGCGACAGTCGCGGGGAGTCTAATACCCATGTTCGAGTGGATCGGGCAGGTCGGCGAGCTGATCGCGAGCTTCGAGCCGTTTCGGCCCGATCTCCTGGCGCGCCTGCTGCTGGCCGCATTCCTGGGTGGCGCGGTGGGGATCGAGCGCGAGCTCCAGGGCAAGCCGGCCGGGCTGCGCACCAACATGCTCATCTGCTTGGGTGCGGCCCTGCTCACGGATATCTCCGTGCTTCTCTCGACGAGCGCGGCGCCGGGCGCCGTCGCCGACCCGGCGCGCATCGCCGCGCAGATCGTCACCGGGGTCGGGTTTCTCGGCGCGGGAACGATCATCCAGGCTCGCGGCCACGTCACGGGGCTCACCACGGCGGCGACCCTGTGGGTGGTCGCGGCCGTTGGCATCGCCGTGGGTGCGCGCGCCTATGTGGAAGCCCTCGGCGCCACCGCGCTCATACTCATCGCTCTGATCCCGCTGCGGTACCTGGAGGACCAGCTGCTCCGTCGCCGCCACGTCCGCTCGCTCCGCTTCACTCTGATGGATGACCCCGGCGTGTTGGATCGAATCGAGCAGCGTTTCGCCGCTGCCGGGATCCAGGCCCGCTGCACGGAAGTCGAACGGCGGCCCGAAGCCGGCGTGCTGGTGTCCGTATTCGAGAGCGTCGGCTCGGAGAGCCGCGTGCACGAACTGCTCCCGGACCTCATCGAGCTTGACGGCGTCCGCAGCGTGGTGATCGAGTAGGGGTCCCCACGCAACGAAGGTTGCGAGGGGATAAGGGCAGGGGTCCCCACGCAACGAAGGTTGCGTGGGGATAAGGGCAGGG
>JACQVC010000271.1 GCA_016209995.1 Gemmatimonadota bacterium | reverse complement strand
GTACCAGGTCAAGCAGGTTCGGGCGGTGATCCTCAAGTACGGACTGGGAGGCACGGGTGACAACGAACAGTGATCACAAGTACGAAATCGTCCTCTACTGGAGTAACGAGGATCACGCGTTCATCGCGGAGGTCCCGCAGCTCCCCGGCTGCGCCGCCGATGGCCAGAGCTACAGCGAAGCCGTCGAAAACGTGCAGGTCGCCATCGCGGAATGGATCGAGACCGCGAAGGAGCTCGGCCGCCCGATTCCGCAGCCCCGACGGCACCTCAAGTTCGCGTGACTGCGAGCGAATGAGCCGCTGGGCCACGATGCCCTGGGCACCGGGCATCGTCGCCTACCCCACGAACACCTTCCCCTCCGCATAGCTGAACAGAGCGTGCCGCGGGCGCGCGACCAGCGCGAAGCCGACGGCCAGCGGCCCTATGCGGCCGAGCAGCATCGTCAGAGAGATGACCAGCTTCCCGACGACGCTGAGGTCCGGCGTCAGTCCCATCGAGAGACCGACGGTCCCAAACGCCGACACCACCTCGAAGAGGATACTCAGGAAGGACGCCGCTTCGGTGATGGTGAGGATCAGCATATCCGCAGTGATCAGGACGGTAGCCACCAGGCCAATGGCCAGGGCGCGCGCGGGCCGCGAGGCGGCGGCGAGGTCGAGCGCCTCGTTGGCCGTCGCGGCCTCGAGCACGCGATCGAACTCCGCTGCAAGCGCGTTGCGCACGGCCCGGCGAATGTGCGGCTCATCGTCCACGACGAGGCAGACGGCGTCAACGGCCACGGGCATCCTCGACGAACGCGGCGTGCGCTCAGAGTGCGGGCAGGCGGAACCCGCTCGAGGCTTCGCTGAGCGTGCGGCCTGGTGAAGAGGAGTACGGAGGCGCTGCGGGCACGCGAGAGTGTCTCGCCGTTGTGGCGAGGTCAGCCGATCTCGTCCAGGATATCACCCTGGCCGCTCTCCGGCTCCACGGTCGAGCCCTCGCGCACGAGCGTCAGGATGGCAGCCTGGGGCACGACGAGGTATTTCGTGCCCTCGAAGGTGATCTCGACGGCGGCCCGCCGAAAGAAGATCGCATAGTCTCCGGCGCGAGCCTGCACGGGCAGATAGCGCGGCTCCCCGGAGGCGATCTTCCAGGGCTCGTCGTCCAGCTCGGTCGGCGCCGAGATCGGCGTGCCCGGGCCGGTGGCCACCACGGTGCCGCCTTGCACCGCCTGGCTGTCCACCGCCGTAGACGGCAGGTAGAGGCCCACTCGCGTGCGCTCCTCGCCCTCCTCGGGTGAGATGAGCACGCGATCCCCCACCACGATGAGACGTTTGTTACCTTTTCCCATGGGAAGCGAAAGCTGAACGCTGTGCCGCGCCTAAGCAAGGGGAACTCCGGATTCCGGCTCCCGGCTTTCGCCGGGACAGGTTTCGCCGGTCTGACGGGGGCCTCTTCAACCGCTTTCTCGGAGGGATAGGAGTGCTGGATTGCTGAGCCGGGTTAGGTTTGCCCTGCGTGCCCTGCGGCACCGGAACCTTCGCCTCTTCTTCACGGGTCAGGGAATCTCGCTGGTCGGAACCTGGATGCAGCAAGTGGCGATGGCGTGGCTGGTCTATCGGCTCACGAACTCGTCGCTGTTGCTCGGGGTCATCGCGTTCTGGAGTCAGTTCCCGGTGCTGCTGATGGGTCCGGTTTCCGGGGCTCTGGTGGATCGCTGGAGTCGCTACCGGATGGTCGTGGTGGCGCAAGCGCTGGCCATGCTGCAGGCGGTCATCCTGGCGACGCTGGTGCTCAGCGGCCACGCCGAGGTGTGGCACCTGGTGGTGCTGGCCCTGTTTCTCGGAATCGTGAGCGGCCTGGACGTGCCCTCACGGCAGGCGTTGCTGGTGCGTCTGGTAGCGGGGCCGGAAGATCTTCCCAACGCGATCGCGCTGCAGTCATCCATGTTCAACGCCGCGCGACTCGTGGGCCCGGCGGTAGCGGGCATCCTGATCGGCATCGTGGGCGAGGGGCCGGTCTTCCTGCTGAACGCACTGAGCTACGGCGCCGTGCTGTACGCGCTGGCTCAACTCGAGGTCGCGAACGATCAGGCCGCCCCGTCGCAAACCTCGATGTTCCGCACCATGCGCGAGGGCTTCCGTTACGCGTTCGGCTTCTTCCCGATACGCACGCTGCTCACGCTGCTGGCCCTGGTTTCGTTGCTGGGCGTCCCCTACGTGGTGCTGCTCCCGGTGTTCGCCCGCGATGTCTTGGGCGGGGACGCGCGCACTCTCGGGTTGCTGACGTCGGCGGCGGGCATGGGCGCGCTCGTGGGCGCCCTGGTACTGGCATCCCGCAGCACCGTGCGTGGACTCAGTCCCGTCATCGCCTCGTCGACCGCGTTGTTCGGAGCGGCTCTCGTGGCGCTGGCATTCTCGCGCAACGTTTGGCTCTCGGCGGCCATCGTCGCGCTGACGGGGTACGGCATCATGTCCGCCACCGCCTCCATGAACACGATCATTCAGACGCTCGTGGATGAGGAGATGCGCGGCCGTATGATGAGCTTCTACGCCATGGCGTTCATGGGCATGACCCCGGTAGGGAGCCTGCTGGCCGGCGCCATCGCGCTGCGGCTCGGCGCTCCCATCACGGTGCTCCTCGGCGGCGCCGCCTGCCTCGTGCTGGCCCTGTGGTTCCGCCTGCAGATCCCGAAGTTCCGGGAAGCGGTACGACCGATCTACCAGAAGCTGGGGATCATCCCCGAGGTGGCGGAGGGGCTGCGGACGGCGAGTGAGCTGAGACCGAAGGTGTGAGTGACGCGTCAACCACTATCTCACGCGGAGCCACGGAGAGAACCAAGAGCCGCGGAGAAAAACTGAATACTGGACTTCAAAACTTCGAAGTCCTCCGCGTCCTCCGCGGCTCCGCGTGAGAGGT
>JACQVC010000261.1 GCA_016209995.1 Gemmatimonadota bacterium | reverse complement strand
GCGTAGCGCTCCGCCCGCACTCACCCCCACACGCCCAGCCCCTCGTGCTGAAGGGCGAACACCTAGAGGCGCTCGAGAGACTCTCCGCCATCGAGGTGTGGCTCGCAGGTACGCTGGACGCGACGAGGAACGAAATGCTCGTGACCGATTTCGCCGTGCGCTCCGTGGACGGTGTACCGGCAATCGACGGGCGACTGATCGTGGAGGGAGATGCCCTGATTCTGGAGTCACGAGAGGGACGCCGCCTGATCGTGAATCCACCGGTGGCCCTGCTGGATATGGTAGGGTACCACGTCTGGATCGCCGGCCCGGCCGACGCGGAGCCTGTCGCGTTCGGGGTGATCCGTAGGTAGCCGGTCGCTACTCGCTCAGACGCCACACACAGCGCGGCTGACCCCGAGACTCGCACTCTCGATGGATGACCCTCAGGGGTTCGCCCGTGTGCCGTTCCAGGATCTCGTCGAATAGCCCCGTGTAGAGTGCGCAAGCCGCGCCGCTCGGGTCGCCGCGCACGGTGATCAGATCCCGACCCACGACCGCGAACGGCTCACCCCCCAGGCTGGTAGCGCCACCGCCGAAGAGACGCGACGCGCGCACACGTGCCCGCCGTCCACCCACCACAACCGCTGCGCGCTTGGGAAGGGCTCTCACCAGCCTGCTGCCCGGCGAGTATCGGCCAGCCAAACGACGACCCGCCAGGTAAAAGATGTCATGTGCGTCTGGGCGTCGTAGGACGAGCTGAAACAGGTCCTGGACTTCCGCGGCTGGCACACGGCGCCCGCGCCGCGCCTCGGCGCGGTACCGCCGAATCTGAGCGTCGACGACGTCGTTCAATCCGAGCCGCCGCGGCATCGTCTCCGTGAGGTCCTCTTCCGCGAACACCTCCTCAGGAAGGTCGCGTGCCCTCAATATCTCGAGCAGCGCCAGCGCCACCGCCGACGACACTCGCCGGGTTTGGCCACCGTGCGCAGGGCTCACTCTCGCTTCGGTTGCGTCCACGAGCGGCAGGGTCTTCTCCGTTGAAGCGGCACGAACGTCGGGCGCGTTCATCCTCCCCTCGACTCCCCTCGTTTGCCAAGTCCGCAATCTCAGCACAATTTCCCTCTCACCGCAATGGCTTGTTGTGTCCGCCCCGCACGCTCGGTGTTGGTGCCGCTACTACAAAGCAGTCGAAACATCCGTTTCTGTCGCCAACTACATCGAGGCCACTGCGCGCTCGCGCTGCACGTCATGTGCCACATCGAGCGTCGCGGTCGTGACCCGGACACACGACGCTCTCTCACCATGATCGTACCTCGCACTCCTGTCCGTTCGCTTCTCCATTCTGACCGACTATTGGGATCCGCGACCTACCGGACGCTCGGAAACAAAATTTCACAGGCGTACCGAATTGAGAGTGACACCCTTGGCGCCCTGCGTTATATAGACATCAGGACATAGGATCAGCGTGCCCACGAGACCGACGGGTGCGCAAAGAAAACCAGGAAAACCGCGATAGGGCGACCCACGGGGTCACGGCGAGCAAGGGGGGCTGGCTGGCAATACCGGACCCCACGCCCTACCGCGGTTTTTCCATCTACCTCAGTTTTCTGACGTCACTCCGCTGACTGCTTGGCCTGCCGGCTGCTCAGGAGCGTTCGCTAACCGTGCCACCTAGTCAGGTCATCGTTATAAGTGACTTCATGGCAACGATATACGCTCGATATGAGCGCAGCGCCAGGTCGCACGATCGGTACCGGGTTCCGCCGTCAGGGCCTTGACCGCGCCCGAACCAGACCCGAAGGGGCCACCCTCCGAACGGTTGAACTTCCGGGGCCGTCGTGACATCTTTCAGGCGTGAAAATTTCAACCTGCTGGCGCGCTCGCGACTCCGGGGCCCCCACGCCACGGAACGTTGCGTGGGGTAAAGGCTCCGGGGCCCCCACGCCACGGAACGTTGCGTGGGGTCAGGTATCCAGGGGCCCCTCTTTGCAGGTGGCCCATCTTGTCTTACGCGGATGACCGCGGGGGCGCAGCACTCCACGCTATGGCACAGACAAAGGTGAGAACGAAGGTCCTGACCACGGAGCCGGCCGGTCGTCCGCTGCCGACTTTGACGGACGAGGAGCTGGCCGCCGCACACCAGGTTGGAGTTCGCGGCGCGTTTCAGGAGCTCTACGACCGGTATCGGGACCGTCTCGTACACTTCATTGCGCGCAAGACGGGGGACTGGGACCGTGCGGAGGACCTCGTGCAGGAGGCGTTCATCCGCGTCACTCGGCACCTCCATCGCTTCGACACGGAGAAGAAGTTCTCCACCTGGGTATACACGATCGCGAGCAACCTTTCCAAGAACGAGCTGCGGAATCGTTCGCGAAATCCCCTGGTGCTTTTCCAGAGGCTCGCAGGAAGCACCGACGACGATCATCGTCCCCTCCAGTTCGAGGACTCGTCGATGCGACCGGACGACCTGTACCGCAAGCGCTATCTCCGGCAGCTCGTGGAACGCACCGTCGATGAGCTACCGGAGCACCATCGCCTGGTTTTCCGGCTTCGCGAGCTGGAAGGGCGGAGCTACGAAGAGATCGCGGCCATCACGGGCGTGAATCTCGGAACCGTGAAGAGCCGGCTGCACAGGGCGCGGAACTCCTTCGCGGAGCGCATCGAACCGTATCTGAACTAGACTCGGGACGGGACACCAGGTAGTCGACCCTCTGGAGCATCCCGCCCCACGCGACCCACTTGAAAGACGCGCCTCATGGCCGCACGTTCAGGCCGTGAGGCGCGTCTTGCGATAAGGTGTCGCGCGTTCTCCTGGACGGCTACACTTGGGCGTGTTCGACAACCTGCGCCGCGCGTTCCAACAAGCGGCCGAGAACTTTCGCACCGAGCTCCACCGGGACGAGGTACCTGATACGGTGGACGAGCTGCTGCGGCACATGCACGGCGAGCTCGTTGACGCACGCGTGTACATCAAGCGCCTGCGCGACGAGCTGGAGCAGACCGAGCGGTCGGCGGAAGCGGAGGCGAGGGAGGCCGAAACCTGTCGCAGGCGCGAGCGACTGGCGCTGAGCGTTCCGGATGCGGAGACCGCGGACGTGGCTCGACAGTACGCCGAGCGCCACGAGCAGCGGAGGGACGTGTTGCGCCGCAAGGCTCAGGCCCTGCGCGAAGAGCTGAACCTCCGGGTCAGAGACGCCCAGGAGATGGAAGGGAAGCTGCGCGAGGCGCACACCCGGCGCGAGGAGGTCATCTCCCGCTCCGGGCGCGTGGGCGCTCACGAGTCGATGCACGCGACCGAAGATCTCTTCGCGGAGCTCGACCGGATGGCGGAGAAGATCCGCGACACGGAATCCTACGCGGAGGCCGCCGAGAAGATGCTCGACCTCGATCGCGAATCGGGGGCGCCGCCGCGCGAGCCCGCCCCCGACGTCGACGAACGCCTCGCCGAGCTCAAGCGCCGGATGGGGCGCGAGTAGCCGGTTTCTCTTCGATCATGGCCGGATTGCCCCCCGGCCCGCAGGCTGCTACTCTCCACTCCCTCGCACGTCAACGTGGGCGAGCGCCGGGGTGCACGCGTCACCGATCCAGAGCCCTGTCCCGGGCTCCGGGGCCAGGGGAAACGTCTGAACCCACATGAGTGCCATACAGAACTTCATCGGTATTGCGCTTTGGATCGCCATCGGAGTGGTCGCCGGCCTTCTGATGAAGACTCTCGTGAGGCGTCCCGAAGACGATCGGGGCTCCGGAACGTTGGTCCTGGTCTTCCTGAGCGTCTTCGGGGCCCTCATTGGCGGAATGCTCGGTGTGGGGATCTTCCACCTTCGTGAGCCGCTCGCGCTCAGCAGCGGCGGAATCGGCGGTGCGATCTTCCTCAGCGTGTTCATGGGCTGGCTGTACCGCTGGGGCATTCGCGTCTGGGTGTAGCGGCCCCGAGACGACCGCCATGAGTGCGCCCCAAACCTTCATCGACCGCGAGCTGCCCCGCTTCCAGGGCGAGCTGTTCGAGCTTCTACGCATCCCCAGCGTGAGCGCACGGTCGGAGCACGATTCCGACACTCGCCAGGCCGCGGAATGGCTGGCTCGTCGTCTCCGTAGCATCGGTTTCGAGGTCGAGATCGTCGAAACCCCGCGCCATCCCGTGGTCCTGGCCGAGTGGCGAGGAGCAGGGAGTGGCGCGCCGACCGTGCTGATCTACGGACATTACGACGTCCAACCTCCCGAGCCGCTCGACCTCTGGACCACGCCGCCCTTCGAGCCCACGATGCGTGACGGCCGCATCTTCGCCCGCGGCGCCGTGGACGATAAGGGTCAGCTCTATATGCACGTCGCCGCCCTCGATGCTTACCTCGCGGAGGGCGGCAAGCTTCCCATAAACGTCGTGCTCATCGCGGAGGGCGAGGAGGAGATCGGGTCGCCGAACCTGGTGCCCTTCGTCGAGCGCTTCCGGGATCGCCTGGCCTGCGACGTCGTCTTAATCTCCGACACCGGGATGTTCGCGCCTGGCCTGCCCACGATCGTGAATGCGCTGCGCGGCCTCGCCTACTTCGAGGTGCAGGTCGAAGGACCGGGCGGCGACCTGCACTCGGGCACCTATGGCGGCGCGGTAGTGAACCCGGCCATGGCCCTCGCGCGCATCCTGGCCTCGCTGCACGACGAGAACCGGCGTATTGCGCTCCCTGGCTTCTACGACGACGTGCACGAATGGAGTCCCGCCGACCGCGCGGCCATCAAGCAGCTGCCGTTCGATGAGAGAGAATTCCAGCACCAGGTCGGAGTACCCGCGTTGGACGGAGAAGCCGGCTTCTCGACGCTCGAGCGATTGTGGATCCGGCCTACGTGCGAAGTGAATGGCCTGCTGTCTGGGTACACCGGCCAGGGCGCCAAAACAGTGCTCCCCGCCCGCGCCATGGCGAAGGTGAGCTTCCGGCTGGTTCCGGACCAGGACCCGGTCAGAGTAGCCCGCCTCTTCCGGGAGCACGTGGCGAGCGTGACCCCAGCCGGTGTGAAGGTCACGATCGAGGAGCTACACGGTGGCCGGCCCTGGCGTGCGTCGACCGAGGGTCGTCACTACCAGGCGGCCGTGCGTGCTCTCGAGCGGACGTTCGGACGGCCACCCGTCTTCACCGGCGAAGGCGGCTCGATCCCCATCGTCGGTGACTTCGAGAGGATCCTCGGCGCGCCCGTGCTTCTCGTGGGCTTCGCGCTGCCCGGATGCAACATGCACGCGCCCAACGAATGGTTCGCGCTGGAAAGCTTCGAGATGGGAACGCGGACGATCGCGAACCTCTTCGACGAGTTAGCGGGTTAGCCGCTGACCCGCTAACCCGCCGGGGCGGCCGGGTCAGGTGGCGCCACCATCGCCGCGGCTCGGATCAGCGCCCGCGCCTTGTTCAACGTCTCCTCGTACTCCCGTGCCGGTACCGAATCGGCTACGATGCCCGCGCCGGCCTGCAGGTACGCCTTGCCACCGGCGGCCACGACGGTGCGTATCGCGATGGCCGTGTCCATATTCATGCCCCCGTATGCCACGTAGCCGACGGCACCCGCGTACGGGCCTCGCCGTACGGGCTCGAGCTCGTCGATGATCTCCATGGCCCGGATTTTCGGCGCACCCGTGACAGTCCCGGCCGGAAACGACGCTCGCAGGACATCCATGGCCGAGAGCCCTTCGCGAAGCTGGCCCTCCACCTGGCTGACCAGGTGCATGACGTGCGAGTAGCGCTCGATGACCATGAGCTCGGGCACGTGAACCGTGCCGTAGCGCGCAACGCGGCCTACATCGTTGCGGCCCAGGTCCACCAGCATACGATGTTCCGCCAGCTCCTTCGCGTCCGCGGCCAGCTCCTGGGCCAGGGCCGCGTCCTCGGCAGCCGAGCGGCCGCGCGGCCGCGTGCCTGCAATCGGCCTCAGGATGATCTTGCCATCCTCGACCCGGACCAGCACCTCGGGCGAGCTGCCCACGAGCTGGAT